>NZ_JBSSDE010000025.1:0-45427 GCF_054060435.1 Thermostichus sp. MS-CIW-34
CGCCCCGGCCCCGGCGGCGCATAGCCCACCCGCTTGGGAATGCCGGTCAGCCACAACAACAGCTTGACCCCCAAGCTTCGGCCCAGGCTCAGCACTGCGTCGTACTGCCGCTCCCGAATGCGCCCCAGCAGGTCGCTGAGATCCCCCAACGACAGCTGTTCTTTGAACGGAAAAGTCAGCACCCGACTCACCGAAGGACAAACCTCGTAGGCAGCCGCCGCCCGCGGCTCCACAACCACCTCCAGCTCCGCCTCCGGGAAGCGCTGCCGCAAACTGGCCAGGGCGGGGAAAAACAAAATCTGGTCACCAATCCCGCCCGGCACCAAAGCCAGAATCCGAGGTGCCAAAGGGGCTTTAGCTGCTGGAGAAACCGCCTGCATAAAGCATCCTGTAGAAAGCTGTATCCAGCCTAGGGGATCCCCGCTTACTCTATCTCAGATTGGGTGGATAGATTCAGGGCCAGCTCGACCCGCGGAAGACAAACCCCAGAACCCTTCTGGGCCAGAGCGTTGTGTACACAGGCTCTCATCCGCGATGATGGGCTGTGGCCGCCACCTTCTGCAAAGGCAGCACCATGACGGAGGAGCCGATTCCGCTGCTGGATCTGACGGGGCAGTACCGCGCTTTGGCCGGGCTGTTGCAGCCGCAGCTGGAAGCGCTGCTGGCCTCTGGCCAGTACATCGGCGGGGCGGCGGTGCAGCGCTTTGAGGAGCAGTTTGCCCAGTTTTTGGGGGGTGGCCCCCTGGAGGCCGTCGGCTGCAATTCCGGCACCGATGCCTTGGTGTTGGCTTTGCAGGCTTTGGGCATCCAGGCGGGGGATGAGGTGCTCACCAGTGCCTTCAGTTTTTTTGCCTCGGCTGCCGCCATCAGCCGGGTGGGGGCGCGTCCGGTGTTTGTGGATGTGGATCCGTGCACCTTTAACCTGGATCCGCAGCTGCTGGAAAGGAGCATCTCCCCCCGCACCAAGGCGGTGGTGGTGGTGCATTTGTTTGGGCAGGCGGCCAACATGACCCAGATTCTGGCTATTGCCCGGCGGCATGGGTTGGCGGTGGTGGAAGATTGTGCCCAGGCGGTGGGGGCCTGCTGGGGGGGCAGGCCGGTGGGCACTTGGGGGGAGGTGGGCTGCTTCAGCTTTTTTCCCAGCAAGAATCTGGGTGCGGCTGGGGATGGGGGGGCGGTGGTGACGCGGGATCCCCAACTGGCCAGTCGGGTGCGGGCGCTGCGGGAGCATGGGCAGACCCGTCCGTACCACCACGAGCATTTGGGTCTCAACAGCCGTTTGGATGCGCTGCAGGCGGTGATTCTCTCGGTGAAGTTGCCTTATCTGCGGGAGTGGAACTGGCGGCGACGGGGGGTGGCGGAGGGCTATGGGCGGCTGTTGCAAGGGATCCCGGGTTTGATTCTGCCTCAGGTGGGGGTGGGGGGCAGCTCGGTGTGGCATCAGTACACGGTGCGGGTGGTGGGTTCTGAGGCGACGGATGGGCGGCGGCGGGACGATTTGCAGCAGGGTCTGAAGGAGCGGGGCATTGGCAGTCGGGTTTACTATCCTCTGCCGTTGCCGCTGCAGCCGGTGTACCGAGGGCTGGGCTACAGGCGGGGGGATCTGCCCAATGCCGAGCTATGTGCGGCTCAGGTGTTGTCTTTGCCGTGTTTTCCTGAGTTGACCACCTGTCAACAAGAGCGGGTGGCTGCGGCCATTGCTGAAATCCTCTCAGAAAAAACCTGCCCGTAGCACTGGTTATGGTGATTTCAAATTACACTGAAGCAGCTTGTAGATTCCAGACCTCTTTCTCCTTTGGAGAGGGGCCGGGGATGAAGGAGTGATGAGGGGACTGCGGTGTTGTGGAAACGAAGCCGAAAACTAGTTCCACTACTTCAACAGACGGGAAGCCTGGGGATCTTCTCCTCAGAGCAGGAATCAAGGCGCCAGGTTCGTTTTCTGCGCCGCTTCCGCTTCACCCGTATTGGGGGGCGGTTTGTCGGGATCGCCCTGTTGGTAAGTATTGCTGCTTTCAACACCGGCAACAATCCCCTGTACTTGTTGCTGGGGATGCTGCTCAGCCTCATCCTCATCAGCGGTACCCTCTCTGATATCACCCTCAAAGATTTGGAGGTGAGCCGGCAGTTGCCTAGCCGCATTTTCGCCGGCCAGCCTGTCTTGGTGGGTCTCACGCTGGTCAATCGCAAACGGCGGCTGCCCAGCTTCTCGTTGCAGGTGAGCGAACGCATTGAGGGGCTGAGGCGGGAAGATTGGCCTTCCAGCTATGTTTTGCGGGTGGATCCCGGTGCCAAGGTGGACACTTTTTACCAGCATACTTTTTCAAGGCGGGGAGCCTGGCAGTTGCAGGGTTTTGAAGTTGCCACCAGCTTCCCATTTGAACTCTTCCGCAAGGCGGTAGAGATTAGGGATCCCCAAACGGTGATCGTGTTTCCGCAGCTCGCCCCGGTTCAAGGATTGGTGCTGTGGGATCAGCTCAGCAGCGGCAACCAATTGCGCCCCCAGCCTGGTCGAGAGGGAGACTACCTGAGCTTACGGCCCTACCGACCCCACGACGATGTGCGTTCTGTCCACTGGAAGATCTCGGCCAAACGGGATCAACTGATCGTGCGGGAGTTGGAGCGTCCACGAGCCCAGGCCATCACCCTCTGTTTTGAAAACCGCTGGCAGCCCCAGAAAGAGAGGCCCGAGATCCATCGAGACAAGTTGGAGCGAGCTGTAGAGCGCTGTGCCGGGATCCTCTTCTACTTGATGCGAGAAGGTTACCCGGTAGCACTTGTTACGTTACAAGAGCGGACTCCTTTTGGGTCAGACCTGGCCCATCAAGATCACCTGCTGACCGTGTTGGCACGACTTACTTTTGTCGGGGATCCCCAGCTCAGCCCTCCACTGGAAAGAGAACCTGATCCCTCTGTCAAGTTTGACCTCACCCCTCAAGATCGCTGTGTGCTGCTGGCCCATCCCGACCAGGATGGAAAATCTGCCCCGGCCCATCTCATCCACACGGGATCGCTGTTGCAATTTATCCCAATTGAGTGAGCTTCAGGCCCATTTTGATAGCAGGATCCATCTGAGATTGTTTGGAAAGCTTGGCTTGCAGATCCTTGCAAAGCTTTAGGTTAAACTGCTGAAGAAGTGGTGGTTCACTGCTCCAACTTTTGTCGCAATTCTGGAATGGCCCGCCGCATTTGTCGATAGCCCTCCTGAATAATCGGATCTGCTTGATGAAAATCGAAGATCCCATACTGGCTCAGCTTGGGTTGTAAGAGCAAATCCGGCGGATGTTCGGCTAAAACACTGCGGGTAACGATTTGCTCCATCACGTTCAACGTCTTGCCAATAACGTCGAAAATATTGGGACCAGAGGGCTCATCTGGAAACCATTGGCTAATTTTTTCTTGGATCCCTTGTTGTAGGGATTGATAGCGTTTGCGAATGCGGGTGATGAAGTTGGTTTCTTCTTCGATCACTTCTCCTTCAGCATTCAAGCGCTGTCGCCGTTGAAGGGTTTCTTCCACCTCTGTTTCTTCCAGTTGCGACTCCACATCCGCGGGATCCACATGGTTGAGATTGACCGCGATGACAACATCAGCCCCCATCTCCCGCACCACCCGCACCGGCACCGGATTGACAATGCCTCCATCTCCGAGATAGCGCCCTTCGTGGTGAAAGGGAGTGAAAATTCCTGGGATAGAGATGCTGGCCCGCACGGCATCTGCCATTTTACCCGAACGCAACAGCACCTCCTGGCCTGTGATCAAGTCGGTAGCCACACAACAAAAGGGGATCCCGGCCTCTTCAATACACAGCTCTTGCAAATGTTCTGTCAGCAGCTCATAAATTTTGTTGCCATCCAGCAGGCCACAGGTGGGAAAGACCACATCAAACAAAGACAGGATCATCTTCCAGTTGAGATCTCGCACAAAGTCTTCCAGCTCATCCAGTTCTCCCGCTGCATAAATGGCTCCCACAAAAGCGCCAATGCTCGTCCCAGCAATGTAGTCAACGGAGATCCCAGCCCGCTCTAGAGCTCGAATCACACCAATATGAGCCCATCCCCTCGCTCCGCCGCTGCCCAGTGCTAATCCCAGTTTTTTGCCCATGATTGCTCCCTCAAAAAGAGACCCAAAAGACCTCAAGAATCCTAAACCTTGCTCCCTCTAACAATTAGGTACCTGCCCTTTCCCGCAGATCGGAAGGCAGATAACTGCGTTCCCCTAAGATTTCCAGAAGGGGGCCATAGCGGTCGAACTTGACCACGCTGACCGAGGCGGCCAAAACCTCAATGCGATCCCGGTAGCGACCCAGGTCGATGCCCAGCAGGCTGCAGAGAATAACCCGAATGGTGGCCTTGTGGGAGACGATCAAGACGTTGCCATGGGTCCATTTTTCCTGGATCTCGGCCACAACCGGCATGGCCCGATTGGCAATTTGCACGGCGGTTTCGCCCCCCGGAGGGGCGTTCCAGGCCGGCTCGGTCATCCAGCGCCAATAGGCTTCTGGGTAGGCTTCTTGCGCCTCAGCGTGGGTTTTGCCCTCCCACTCGCCGTAGTGAATTTCTCTTAGGCCCTCTCGAATCTGCATCTCCAAGCCAACTTTCTCGGCCAGGGGGCTCAAGGTAGCCAAGGCACGCCGCATTGGGCTGACGTAGAGGGCCTGCCAAGGGATCCCAGCATAGGCTGCGGCAAAGGCTTCTGCCATTTGTTTGCCTTCGGGGGTGAGGTCGGGATCGAGAGCGCCGCAAAAGCTGCCGGAACGGCTGTAGGGGGTTTCGCCGTGTCTGAGGAGGTAAAGTTTCAGGCTCATGGGAGATGTGCGGATGGGTGGTGAACTTCGCCACTCTAGCTCTCCTTATCCCCCTTCGGGGCGGTGGTTGGTGGTGGGGATGTAAATGCGGCTACCTGCCCACTGCAACTTTTCCCGCAGAGTGCGAAAGTAGGAGAGCTCTTTTTCCAGGATCATCAGCTTGGCCGGTGTAGGCGCTTGCTGAATGTGAACCCACTGGCCGGGATTCACCGACTGAGCCAACACGCCATCTGTCCACAGGCGGGTCAACCCTTCGGGATCGGCAAGAGGCCAAATGTCCACCCTGGCTGTGCCGCTGATGACAATAGGACGGCTAGACAAACTCAGGGGACAAATAGGGGTGATGATGATGGCGTCGAGGGTGGGCTCGAGGATGGGGCCATTGGCTGCCAGAGTGTAAGAGGTGGATCCCGTCGGTGTGGCCACCAGCACGCCATCCCCGTGGTACTGATCCAAAATCTCTCCGTTGACCTCGATCTCCATGATCGCGGCAGGCAGCCGTTCTCGGTTGATTGGCTTCAGGCAGATCTCATTGAGGGCATAGTAGACTTCGCTGGCCGGGCGGCCCTGGGGTTTTCCCTCTCCACGGGCGGCCAAGGGATCCCCTTGCCCCAACTGCGGCTGTTCCCAAATCTGGGCTTGCAACATCGTGCGGGCTTGCAAGAAAAAATCCCCTGCCTGAATGCGATCCCAGGGATCCTGCTGCAACACCCGCTCCGACTGGGCCAAAAACCCCAGCCTACCCCCCACTTTGATTGGCAAAATCGGGATCCCATAGGAGGCTAGGTATCGTGCTGCCGCCAACACCGAGCCATCTCCCCCCAGCACCACTGCCAGATCGATGGGATCCGAGGTGGCCTCCAAAAAGACTGGGTAGGGGTTGTGGTGCAAGCCGGTGGGAGCCGTTAACACCGTAACGCCGCGCCGGCGCAACTGTTCAGCACACCTCTGACAAGCGGCTTTGCTCTCCCGATCCCCCTCTTTGTAGGCAATCACCACCAAGCCCAAGTCCATGGTCAACCTCATCAAGGGATCCCTGTCGATTGTCCCCTTCTTCAGGCTGGGGATTGCTCAGGATAATCCAGACTATCCCCCCCAAAGTTAACCAGAAAATGTTCTCTTGGACGGTGAAACCGATCACCGCAGCTCTCCCTTGAGCGTCACTGCCCCCGCCAGAGCTTTCTTCTACAACTTTTAAGTAACAGTTAAGTAAATGTAAACTACCCGACCCTGACTGCTTCGCAGCACAGGGCGGGCTTTCGGTAGCCCTGCAGTTGGCAAGCCAACCACGAGCCTCTAGGCTGGTTTACGGCAGCCCCCAAAAGCGCAATCACATTCGCACCATTCAAGTCCGCATCCCCTTCCCATCCACAGTGTCCACACTTAAACTTCTTTCCACTGCGGTAGGATTGCGCAGGGTCGGGATGAATGTGCAAACACCGGTGGCAGGTCTGCGACGTGTAGGCAGGCGGAACAAGAATCAAAGCAACCCCTGCACGCAGAGCCTTGTACTCCAAAAATTGACGGAGTTGATGAAACGCCCAACTGTTGGCCCTGCGCCGTTCGGCTTTACTGCGGGGTTGTTGGTTGATGCGTTCCCGAATCCCTGTCAAGTCTTCCAGAGCAAGAGCGCTGTTTGTCGCCTTTGCCCTAGAGACAATAGCTTTGGAGATGCGATGATTGACCCACGCCTGAAAGCGCCTCTCCTTGCCAGACAGCCGTTGCAACAGTTGACGGCATCTGCGCCGCGAACTGCGTGTGCCCTTACTGGCTTTGCGTTGAAGTACCGCCCTCAGCTTGGAGTAGTGGTCTCGGATTCGGTTCAACTGCTGTCCATTCCAGTTGTCCCCCTCTGACGTATGGGCAATATCCGTCCTTCCCAAATCCACGCCCAGCACTCTATCCGTGCCTTGCGGTGGGGATGGCTCCGCTTCCACACAGATTTGAATGAAGTAGGAACCGTCTTTGCGCTTGACCAGAGTGGCAGATTTGGGATTGGAGCCCGCCAACTGTTCTCTCTGGTAACGGCCAATCGCCAGCTCAAAGCGTTCTCGGCCTTCCACCGTGGTCAGCGACACCGTCCAGTCTTTCTCGCGGAACGAAAAGATACGAGCGTCGTAGGTAGCGAAGCCCCCTTTGAACGCTTTGACGGGGCGGTTTTTCTGTCGGGCAACTTTACGGGCGCCGGCCAGCCGTCTGCAGACCTGCTGGGCCAAGTTACTGGACAAGCCGAACCGAGCACGGATTTCGCGGTAGCACAGAGACTGGAGCTTAACGGCGTTGGCGACTTTCTCGGGTGTGTTCTGGTTGACCCAGTTCAACGCCTGCACAAAGGCATCCATTGTCGCATCCAACTTTGCAGCTTGCGACTGGGACACCTTGAGCTTGCAGGAGACGGTCAGGACTTGGGTCATGGTTCTATCATAACTTCCGCATTCCTCCCGACCCTCGTCCTACGGACAGAGGGCGGGGCTCCTGCGATTTCTAGCTGAGAAGTCACCTTGAAGAATCAACTGAAAACCCCGCCATTTCCAACAGATGGCCCCAATCCGGATCCCTGAGTTCAGCCACCGGCGTAGGCTGGTGCAGACCTCAGCAATTCGGTTTATGGTATGGACATTCCCCCTGCAATTCCTCTTTTCCAAGCTGCAAACCCATGACCGCAGATCTCACCAACCGCATTTTGGGCAACCGCTACCAGCTGATTCAAGAAATTGGTAGCGGTGGTATGGGATCCGTCTTCCGCGCCTTAGACTTACACAACAACGGCCAAGAGGTAGCTGTCAAGATCTTATATGCCCCCATGCTGCTGAGCTGGGGCGACTTCCAGACAGACTTGCGCCGTCGCTTTGCCGAAGAGATCCGCGTCAGCACCCTTCTGGGCCAGCATCCTCGCATCGTCAAGGTTTTGGATCACGGCCAAGAGGGGGAGCAGGCCTACTTGGTGATGGAGTACCTCAAGGGGCAGGATCTGGGCAAGCTGATCCGAGAAAAAGGGGCTTTGCCGGTTCGACAAGCCGTTCGACTAGCCTTGCAGGCCTGTGAGGGGCTGCACTTTGCCCACACGTTTCAGGCCAAGGTAGAGGGTCGCGAGATTCGAGGCGTTATCCATCGCGACATCAAACCCAGCAACCTCTTCATCGAGCAAGTTTTTCAAAATGGCAAGCTTATCCCCCAACTGAAAATCCTCGACTTTGGCGTGGCCAAAACCCTGGCGGATCACACCCTCAGCCTGGGCACCCAAAAAGGGGGAGGATTTATCGGCACAGCTCGCTACGCCTCTCCCGAACAGATACGGGGCAAAGCCTTGGATGCCCGCTCGGATATCTACTCCTTTGGGGTAGTGCTCTACGAGATGCTGACGGGATCCATGCCCTTTCAGCTGGAAACCGACTCCCTGCACAGCTGGATCCACGCCCATTGCTACGAAAGCCCAATCGAGATCAACCCGAAGGCAGCCCCCCAGCCGATCCCACCCCCTCTAGCAGCCGTGGTGATGGATTGCCTGAAAAAAAACCCAGACGAACGACCGCAAACGATGCGGGAGCTGGGGGAACGACTGCTGCAAGCCTATGACCTGACGGCAACCACCCAACTCTCTAGTGGCCAAGCCAGCACTGTGATCCTGCCCACCGGCAGCGCCAAGCCTCAACAGGATGCTCCACCCTCTTCTGACCCCAAGCCACCAATCCAAACCACCCGCAATACAGGATCAGCTTCTGGAGCCTTTGAAGATATCCGCGATGAGGATCTGGATCTCATCGAAGATGAGCCGGTCTCTCCCCCCTCCCCAGGTGCAGGGATCCCCTATTACATCACCGAGCGGGAACCCTCCTCAGCAGAAGCTTCGCCGGAAACACCGGATCCCTCCCCCCAAAGTGAGGATGAAACTCCCAAAACGCCCTCCACAGTGATCCCAGCCAGCAACGCTCTCCCGACCGTTCAGGATCCCCCCGTCGCTCGCCCTGCCACGCCGGCACGAACCGATACTCCCCGCACTCGCCCTCTGCGGCAAGCTGCCCCCCAAACGGTTCTGCAACCTTCCGACAGCAACCTGAAGTGGGTTTTGGCCGGGGGATCCCTAGGCGTCATGGCTCTGCTGGCCGCCTTTTTGCTGTGGCCACGCCCAACGATCCGCGATAGCCGGGAAGAACCGGATCCGATCCCTACCGCTGAAGTAACCCCAACACCTACACTCGAACCTGCTCCCACTCCAACGCCGACACCCACCCCGACTCCGACACCGGCACCCACTCCCACTCCAACGCCGACACCCACCCCGACTCCAGCACCAACACCCACTCCGGTGCCAACGCCCACCCCGACGCCGACGCCGACGCCCACCCCGACTCCAGCGCCAACACCCACTCCGACACCGACGCTTACCCCTATCCCTCGATTCACCCCGCTTGTCCCTCGTACTCCTACCCCCACCCCGACTCCATCCCCCACTCCCACTGCCACACCTGCCCCGGCAACGCCAACACCTGCGGCAGAGCTGGCCCTCAGCGGCGAGTGGCTTTACGAGGGAGGATCTTTTATCTGGCAGGGATCCCTGTGCAAGGTCAATGTTGCGGCTGGCGTCCAGGAAACCGTCTTCATTCGTCAGGAGGGCAACCAGATCAGCGTTTCCTCCCCCAGCTTTTCTGAGCGCAGTGGCCAGCTTATCGGCAGCCAACTTTCTGTTAGCGGCAGGATAGGGGGTAGCGGTACCCCAACCGTTGCTTGGAGTGGCACGGTCAGCCCTGACGGGCGCGTGATTCGCGGCAGAGCCACCTGTGGCAGCGCTGACTTTGCCATCAAGCTCACCCGCCAGAGCTAGAGGCCGACACCCCCCCCTCGGTCTCCGCCACCGCCGTTTTCTCTATCCTCCGGTTTCTGTTGCCGTTGAGGCGGTGGAGGAGGAGCAGCAAAGCTTTCGCTCACAACTTCGATGGTGTAAGGGCCTCGCCCAGGGCTACCCGGCCCAGCCGTTGGAGAGGCATTTTGCGCCCAGTAGCTTTCCACCAAGAGCAGGTAGCAGCGGTCTTGCCGTACTGGGATCGTCAGCTCGGAGGTGGTGAAATCACCAGGCTCTGCGTCATCGTTGATGAAGAAGAATTCCGGATCAGTCTCCCTGTTGACATCAAGACCAAAGATGACCAGCACAGGGTCGAAGACTGGACTAGTTAGGCGGATAGTAACTCCTGTAACATTGGCTGCAGAAGGAAAGTAAAGGAATCCATCAACATAAAAGGTAAACGTGCCAGGGGGAGGTGGAACTTCCCGGGCATTTATGACATTGTCCCTCTCATCGAAGTAGATCTCCAAGTCGCTATTTGGCCCCAAGGTTCCACTGCGCCTATCCCCCTGTCGGCGCAGACCAATCGATGCAAAAAGGCCTGGACTGAAGGCTTGTTCGCAGACGTTCACCAGAGGCGGTATTGTACTCCCTCCACTTCCTCCACAGCCTGCCAAAACCGCAGCTGAGGCCAAAAGGCCCAAGAACAGCCTCTGCAGGGATCCCTGCGGAGCTCTAGAAGCATTCGATGCTGGCCCTGGCATAAGCACTCCTCCGGACACCGGATGTCAATGTTCCTCTAGATTACGATGCTCTGAGCAATTCTCAGCAAAATGCAGATCACTGACAGGATTTTCCCACGTTTAGGCTTGCACCGGCCTGGGGGGGCTGTTCCGCTGTTGACCTCGAGAAGGGAGCTTCAAGGGCGTAGTGGGGCCGTTGAGCCAATTTTGTCCTCAGGAAGGGATCCAGAGCAAAACCCTTTTTCGCAGTGGGCTAACCACTACTGGCGTCGGGCTTCCTGGTGAGGAAGAAATGGGCCAGGGCTGCCACACATTCTCGATCTTCGAAGAGTAGGTCGCGTCGCTGCCGAACCTCCTCAGCCATGTGGTAGCGAAACTCAGAATCGGATCCCAGTTTTACGGCCAAATCCTCATAGCTTTTCAGATCCGAGGCAATTAAACTGTCCAGCTCCATTCTTTTGAGAATGGCATAGGTATGCCGCCCCCGCATCAGCTTTCCAGGGCAAGTGATCACAGGCAATCCGACCGCAACGGCCTCTAAGGTGGTGATCCCACCTGACCAGCCATAGGAATCTAACATAAGATCGGCACAGCGGTTGAGATCCAAGTAGTCTTGATAATCCAATCCGGGCAGGATCAGGCAGTGGTCTTCTACATTGAGGCCATACAAAGAAAAAGCTCGGGTGAGCCGTTCCCGAAATTGTCGGGCAATAGCAGCATTGGGTAGAGCCAAAAAAACAAATTGAGCGTTGGGCACTCGCTGAGCAATAGCGGCAAAAAGATAGTCATATTGGGGCAGATATTTACCCAAGTATTGACAAGCTAGGTAAACCACTGCGTTTCTGCGCAGGCCGAAATCCTCACGATAGCGCTTTTGCTGAGGCAAAACCGGCTTTTCGAAGCAAGTGCCCAAATGAGGTAAACGAATCAGGGTTTCACTATAATGTTCTTGAGCATCCTCTGGCTCCATTAAATCGCTGGAGAGGAAATAGTCAATCGTAGAAAGCCCAGAAGTTACAGGATGAGCCCAAGTGGAGCACTGTATCGGTGCCAGTCGCAGGGAAGCCAGTTGCAGAATAAGAGGTGAAAGACCAATCTCCAAATACACTAAAATATCTAGCTGATCCTGCAGGATTTGTCGGGCTGCATCCTCAAGTCCGGTGGGAATGTGTCGAAACACATCGGCATATTGACGGTACCGGTCTGTCATGAAATCGGTTCTGGGATCCAAGTGATAGGCGAAGACTTGAAACTTTCGCTCCGAGTTAGCCTGTCCATCAGCCCAATTGGCGTTCAGGTACTTAACCCAACCCAGAGATAAGCGGCTGTAAGAGCAAGCTCGCATGGAAGCTGAGGCAAACCCAACTCGGATGGGATCCTCTGGCTGGGATTGGCAAGGAAGATATCTCCAATCGGGATAACAGGCGTTGACTATGCGTTGAACAAACTGGGCATATTTTTTCTGCAAATCCAGGTCGTTGTAGCCTTGGTACTGTAGGTAGTGATTGGTTCCCAGTCCTGACGCCCACAGCGCTGTGCGACGTTGCTCCTCTGTTTCTAGGGGAGTTTCCTCAATAAGACGATCCAGGTGCTCAACAAAGCGAGCACGAAAGGAGTTGAGCTCTTCCTCACTCTGATAGACTGCCGGCAAGTAGAGATGATAAAACCAACGAGCCTGTTCTAACTGGGGATCCAAAGCCAATGCTTTCTCCAGGTGATCCAAGGCAACAGCGTGTTCTCCTTGATCTCGGTAGGCGATGGCCAGATTCAGATGCACCTGCGCCAAAGGGATCCCTGTCTGTTCATCCGAGTTTTCCAGTAGAGGATTGAGTAGGGCAATGGCTTCTTCGCTACGTCGCAGGTTAACTAAGATTTTTCCAGCTTGAAAGGCAGATCCAGCAGCGTGTGGATTCAGTTTCAGGCTTTGCTGATAACAGGATAGCGCTTCCTCCAGTTGACCCAAAGACTCATAGACGACACCCAAATTGTGGTGATACAGAGCCACTTCGGGATGTTGCTCAATGGCTTCTGCAATGAGAGCCGCTGCCAATTCCGAGTCTCCTCTGGCTTGAGCTACCGTTCCCAACAGGTGAAGGGCATCTGCATGCTCAGGAAAATCCGCCAAGATTTCGGAGTAAATGGCCTCTGCTTGTCGCAAATCTCCTGCTTGCTGGGCTTGGATCCCGGCCAGAAGTTTGTTTGTAAGTATCCAGTCTGACATCTACTACAAGATGGCTAGAAATTCTCCTGACTTGTCTGCCCAGTATAGTTTTTTCCAGTTATAGTCAGTTCAGTTGGGGATAAGATGACTTTACAGGCAAGATAACATGCAGGTAGACCTAAAGAGGAAGCTTAGATCTGAGAGAGAGTCGTATTTGTTCCGCTCCGTGGCTCATTTTTTTACTTTGTTCAGCTACTTTACCTAAACGTAAGCTCTGCTCAGGTAACAGAGACAGCCGTAGTTACCTTGAGAAATCTCCCCCTGCCAGAGGAGATGAGAGGGATCCAACATCTGGTCAATCTGCTTGCGGTCTTGCTCAGAAGTAAACTCCACGTAAATCACCTTGATGTCTTTGAGCTGCTCTTGCAAGCTGGTCAACACCTCCACCTCATCTCCACCTGTAGCCACCCTGAGCACATCGATGGGCTCCAAACCCAACTCCTTGAGGGCTGCCCTGGCTTCCCGGAAAGGGAGCAGCTGCTCCACTCCCCACTCGGCCTGAGGATCCTCCGGCCAGAGGCGACGGGTTCTGCAACTATCCTGCCCCGCCAGCCCCACCGAATGCACAAAGCAGTTGCCCAGGCCAAGAGCATTCTGCTGCAGCAGGTGCAAGGCCAAGGGATCCACCTCGAAACAGTGAATAGCCGCCTCAGGGTGAAGAGTTCTGAAACAAGCGCTGGCCACACCTACCCCGGCCCTCACATCCACGACAACCTTGACATCAGGAAGAATGGAAGCCGCAGGCTGATAGATGCGGCTCAGGCTGGCTACTGTCCCTTCATACTCAAGGCCTTCGTACCCCCGCAACCAAGCTGACGGAGCAGAGCTGCCCTTTTGGATTAAGTCAATGAGAAAAGTTTCTGTTATGTTCCCCGCATTGGCAAAGAGGAGCTGGGTATCTTCTCCCGGAATGAAAGCAAAGCTGGCCCTCAAAGGCTGCCCCAGCCGCTGCAAGTCTCCCACCGTGCACACCACCGCATCAAAGCTGGGCCAACTGCTCGGCTCCCCCCTCACCTCATGAACTCGCTCGGGCACTCCCTTCTGCTGCAGCAGACCACAGGGATCCCCAAACCCCTCTTCCACGTACAGCTCCAGCCGCGGCAAGTCCAGCAAGTCTGCTGCTATCACCCCAGGACAGCTTCGGCCAACAAATACCCTCAGTCGCTCCTGCACGCGATGCAGCTCTTGAATGGGCTCGTAGATTCCTAGTCGTGTGTCTATCCAGGCAGAGCTGGCCGTGCTGACAAAGTAGCGCACATCAGAGCGGGGCGAGTAACGAAAGGGCTCCGGCAGCTCTCCCCCAAACACCCAGTCCAGCAGGTTCTGAATGCGGTGGCGGGGATGCCAGTGTTGGTCGAAAGTGTGATAAGCGCGGCGGGCAATTTGAATGGCCTCCTGGGGATAGTCTAGGTAGTAGCGGATTTTCTCCAGGAGTTGGGCTTCGGAGTTGTAGGTGTCGCAGTAGGTGCCGGGCGCCAAAAGTTCGTCCAATCCTGAGGCGAAGGAGAGCTGGTCGGTGAGCAGAAAGCCCCCTGCAGAAATCACTTCCAAGTTCCTTAAGTTCAGATCCCCATTTTGGCTGCAGTTAAAGGAAATCAGAGAATGGGCAAACCATTTGGCTGCCTCTTGGTGGTTGGCTGTTTTGATGAGGATGGGCAAATCTGCATTCTTTATGGCTTGAACCAGCCGGCAACGCCTGGGATGGCGGGATCCCTGTTGGCCGATAAAGACCACTTGATTTTCTCTATCTTCCACCCAATCGTGGGTAACAGTGCGCATGGAGATAAGAGGCAACCAGGCAAGATTCTCAACGCCTGCTGCGGCAAACCAGTGCAAATGCTGGAAGTTATAGGCAGTAGCGACGTAATCAAAGCCTTCAGTAGCCCAGTAGGCCAAGAGATGGTTGATGGGAAGTTTCCAGTGGTGGGTGTCTCCAGCTAGCAAGAGTGTGGGGCATTTAAACTTCCTTGTATTTAGGGGATTACTCTGGTCAAAGCTGGAAGTCCAAACAATAACTAGGTCAAACTCCTTATTTGTAATTTGCTCAGACTGCTGCACAAAGTCATAGAGGTCATAGTCTCCCTCTGGGCACTCCACCAATTCCTTAGAGAGATTGACAAAGTTTAGTCCAAAGCCCTTGGCTCTCCTCTTGGGGCAAAGACTGACCTGCCGATCTGAAAGCTGCGGGGGCGGGATATAGTCTGGCGGAGTTGGCCAATTGAGGAGAATTCGCGGAGCATTGGCCTTGATGTCTTGCATTTCTCGACTCCCCAAGTTGAGCGGCAGGTTCTTCTAACTCCTACAGGCTACTAGGATTGGACACAACAACAAGGGATCTCTGTTGCCCTGGAAAACGATAAGCCGAGCATAGGTTATAAGCAACCCCATGGATCCCTGTCTGCAAGAGCCGAATCCAGTTTACCTGCCTGGATGGCCCCTACCCAAGACGAGCTCTCCTACGACAATGGCATACCCATGGAAAGCTGGCGGCACACGTGCCAGATGGACTTGCTCATCTCCACCACCCATGCCGAGCGAGGTTTTGAGGCTGTACCCAGCGAAGTGGGAGGGTAGGAGGCCACCTGGATTCTGTGGGCCACTGCCGCTGGGGAACTGATGCCTGCCAAGGCTGAACTGGAGCAGCAAAGGGCTGAGCGCCTGGCCTAAAAGTTGTGAGAACTGGGGGTGGATCCGGGTACATTAAGCTAGAGCAGACGTCAGGGATCCCTCCCCATGGATTGCCAAGACCTTGCTCAGGATCTTCTCCTAGAACTGGAGCAAGCTCAGAGTCTCACCCAGCTCTTAGATTGGGCTTTAGCCTGCCTTCCTAGCCAGCAAATCTTCTGCCAGATTGGCTGGGAAGAGTCCGCAGCTGTTTTGCAGGCAATGCTTCGCTATCCTGAAAAGTTAGCAGTGATTCTACGGAATCCCCTACAGAGCTCATCCGAAAAGTCAATCAGCACAGAAGATATCCAAACCCAAATTTCTCAGTTGGGATTAGAAGAACGGGTTCTACTCCTAGAAGGCCCCATTCCTGCCCTTTTGGCAGATCTCGGTCAATGTTTCCCAGAGACCCAGATTGGCGTTTGTTTCTGGACTGAACTCACGGACTACCGTACCTGTCTGCTTCAGTCTTTGCTACTGCGGGATTACTTGGCCGACTCAGCCCTATACTTGGTCAACCATTGCCGCTACGGAGCCATAGCCCAAGCCAACCTAGATTTGATGGGGATAGATCCCAGTTTTCATCTGCAGAAGGTTTTGCCCAATCTAGGCCAAGGGATCCATCTCCTCACTTGGGATCCCCAGCACAAAGGGTTAACCGAGCAGGATCTCGCTCACATCCAAGCAATTGGCCCTGGATCACTGCTGGCAGCTAACCCGGTATTCCTGACTTTTACCCAGCCGGATCCCTCAGAACCCAACCGGTTTTACCCCTGTAAATACATCAAGCTGGATAACTTCCTGCCTCAAGAGCTCAACCAAGCCATTCTCCAACATGCCATTACCCACCAAGACAAGTTTATCCCTTCCAAGAGCTACAGCAACAGCAACACCGAGGCAGAGTCACTAAAATTTCGCCGCTCCCTGAGGCTGGACTTCGCTTACTTTCAGGAGCATGGATCCCTGCTGCGAGAAAAAATTGCGGCTGTTGCTCCCCAGATTTTTGCTGAGCTAGGCATTGAGAACTTTGACATTCAAATCTTTGAGATGGAGATGATTGCCAGCCATGATGGCTGCTTCTTTACCGCCCACACCGATAACTCCTACCCACAAACTGCCTTCCGCCAGGTGAGCTGCGTATATTACTTCCACAAAGAGCCAAAGCCTTATCGAGGAGGTGAGCTGCGCATCTACGATACCCAAAGGCAAAAACCTCATCCACCAATCCTGCACGGTGCATACGATGAGGTAACTCCTACAAATAACAGCATCGTCTTCTTCTCCAGCAGTTGCCTACATGAAATCCTGCCGGTATTTAGCCCTAGCCAAGCCTTTGCCGATAGCCGCTTCACTATCAATACTTGGCTAGGAGCCAAGCAATTCACCTAAAGGCTTGCAGCTCCACCATGGCCAGAGTTTGCATAATTACCACTGTTCGGGATCCAGGCGTGTGCTTGGAGTCGTTCATTCGCTATCACCTTGCCCTTGGAATTGACCATATTTATATCTTCTTTGACGATCCAGAGGATCCCGCTATTCAGGTGGCACTTCAGTTTTCCGATGTAACGGCTATTCCCAACGATGAAGCTTTGCAAGTCCAACAAGCATTGGGGAATGTTCTCTACCCAAAATATGGCCCTCATGTTGGCTATGAGGTCATGGCTCGTCAGATCCTTAACGTAGAAACTGCTATACAACTTGCCCTGGATCAGGGCATGGACTGGATTCTTCATATTGATGGAGATGAGCTTTTTTATCCTGGCCAGATGATGGCTTTGGATTGGTTTGATCAAGTAAGCGACGATATATTCCAGGTTACGTTCCTAAACCACGAAGCAGCTCCCGAAGCGTTTGAGATCGAAGACTACTTCCGCGAGGTCACTTTATTTAAGAGAAACCCTGCTATTTTGGATCCCGGATTCTATACCCGGTTTCAGAAGATCTCTAGTAAGAGTCAATACTTTTTGGCTTATCAAAATGGAAAGTCAGCAGCTCGGATCTATCCCTCTCTTCTGCCTAACAGCGTACATAGCTTTGATATTCCAGGGGATCATACTCTAGTAACGTCGTCTCCCTCTATTTTGCACTACTTGAACTGCGGCTTTCAAAACTACTATAAAAAGTATGCTCAACTGGGAAACTTTCCCGACTACTGGTGGCGCTCCAAGTCTAATCCTATTCGGGTGCCTTTTCACTTAACCTCACGGGACGCTTATTGCTCAGGAGATAGAACTCGTATGGAAGCTCTTTATCAAGAGTTCATACTTTACAGCAGTCCTGAAACCAACCAGAACCTCATCGAAAAGGGTATTCTTACTCGCATCTCCTACCCATCACAGTTACTGTCCTCGCTCTAGTTCACTGGTTTAGCCTAGAGCCCTTGCCTACTCTTGAGGGAGACTGGAGCAACTGAAATAAAAAAGCTCCCCACAGGGAGCCACGGAGTACATAAAGTAGAGATAGAAACTAGTCAAAGACGTTGCAGCTCTTACCAACAAAGGTAGCCAGAGTAGCCACAGCTGTCTCCTGTGATCCCAGCCCAATGGTGCACTGAATAGGTTGACCAGAAGCGTTAACGTAGCGGCTTGCACCCGAGACAGCAGTGGTGTTCCAGCGCATCCCCTGAGGCGCAGTACTAGTAATATCGCTGGCCACTGGTGTTTGGTAATTGGGGGCGCTCCAGGGATCATTCATAAACTTATCGCCCCTAGCGCCGCAGGAATCAGCCCCACTAGTGGTAGGACATCCGAACTCAATTCTGGTGTAGCTGTTCGGGTACACGCCAACATCTAGGCGATAGACTTCAGAACCACGACCCACTGCCGTGAGAGCTGCTTGAGCTTCAGCAGTGCGGGAGCGGCGCACTTGGTTTAAGAACTGCGGGATTGCCACTGCAGACAGCACACCCACAATTACAATCACCACCAACAGCTCAATCAGGGTGAAGCCCTTGGCTTTGGAGAGAATTTGCTGAGCCAGTTTGGCCCGCAACAGAGACTGACGAGACTTTGCGCTCATGAGTACCAGATCCTTTAGCAAACTAGAGAGTTAACTGTGCAGCTCACCTGCTAGTGCTAACTTACCCCGCTCAAGGGCGACTCATAACAGCCTGCTCCCTGGCGCAATTGCGGATTTTTGCCAGATGAGCCTGACACAGGTCAGTGGTTTAGCTGAGCCGGCCTCAGCATGGCAGATTAAGACTAGCACTGATACATTTACGCTGAACACTGCTGAACATCACTGTTCAACTATGCAGCGATAGCATTCTGTTTGTTTCCATTCGCGTTAGCGGGACGGAGTCCAAACAGAATGGCGGTATCCCGCAAAGCTTTGAGTAGAATACCCAAAGCGCAGTTTCCGTGTCGTCTTACTACCAATTTTCTGCTTTGCTTTGGCTACCATGTTGGCAGACTCGAAAGTAAACAGAAAGATCAACTGGTAGTAATCCGTACTGAACATATTATACATTATTTTCAGTATAGTTGAGCTTATTATTGACTAGAGTCATGCTCTTCCTTCAGCCTATGAACCCTACGCTGCAAGCCCGGATCCTGGAAGCCAAGCAACTGCTTCAGCAGTCTCCCGATACCTTTGCGGAGTGGTTGGTGGCTTTTTACCGAGAGCAAGGCGCAAAGGATTGGCGGGAGTTCCTGTGGGGTTTCTTTGACCTCTCCTCAGCCAATGATTTGGCTTCCCCCTCTGAGCCAGAGGCAATTACCTTGTCAGCGCTGGAGCAGGCCTTGGCTGCGAACCAGCTGAACCTTGCTTACCAGCTTTACACGCCTCTGGTGAGAACAGGGATCCTGTCCCAGGAGAAAGTCTTGGATTTGTTGCTATCCCTCGCAAGTCGTCTGGAAAACAGCCCCACGCAGGATCCACAGCAGCGTCTTCAGGCTTGTCTGAAGCTGCGGGAGATGGCCTTTGAGCTGGATCCAAGCCGGCGGGACAACACCCAAGTTTTGCTGATGCGGGCCCTGCAAGCTCAGGATGAGCTGGCAGTTGGCTTTTATGGGCAAGCCTTGCTGGAGAGCCTAGGCGGCGAGAAGAGCCTCGATATTACTCAGGAGCCGCTCCTCACTGAATTGCTCGCGCGGCTATGGGATGACGGCTACCTGGATTTGTTTTTTGAGGTGGCCACAGCTTTACAAGCTCGTCTTTTGGAGGACCAGAAATCCGGATTTGCTGCTTTGCTGGCCCAGCTAGCCAATGCTGTGGATCCCGAGCAGGCGAAGCGCTATGAAGGTTTGTGGACGATAGAGGACTTAATCGGTGACTTTTTTCAGAGGGCAGCCCGCGCCTTCTTCCGGAACTCTACCAGTGATGGCTATTCCATTTTAGGAGAAGCTCTCATCACGGCGGCCGAGAGCTCACAGGTGCAAGAGAACTTTACTCTTCGTCTATCCCTTCTATCAGAATCGCTGGAAAAGTTGATCCATGCTGCCCAGCCAGAACGGATAAACCTTGTTATTCAAAAAATTATAGACTTGATTTTGTCAAGGGAAACTAACTTAAAGTCCTTAAAAATTGATGACGAAAACCTACTTGAGAGCTTAACAATTTCCAAATCCATTATATTTCGAGTTTGCTTTTGTTGGAGTTATCTAACTGACGATCGCTCTCTGATTCGTCATTACCAACAAATTGGTGGTAGAATCTTTAACGACTGCCTAAGCTTAATGGCTTCTCAGCGAGACTTTCTTTGGTCGGAATATTGGCAGAAGAATCAGCAAGACTACTGCGGATCTGGCAGAACTAAGCGAAAGCTGAGGGTAGGCTTTCTGGGTAACTGCTTTCAGCGACATTCGGTTGGCTTTCTCAGTGAGGCTACTCTCAGGAACCTATCTTGCGATCTTCTGGACGTTGTCTACTACTACTACCAGGGGTGGAAAAATGAAGATATGGCCAGTCATGACAATATGTATCAAAAGTTTCGCTCTCACGAAAATCTCCATTTTCGCTTTTTTCCAGGAGAAACCAATTCGCCTCAAGTAGCTGCTCAAGCACGCGAGGATCGCATCGATATTATGATATTTATGGACTCTATTACCTGCCACGATGCGAATATTGTAGCAGCTTTGCGAGCTGCCCCCATCCAAATTGGTTGGCTGGGTGGAGATGCTGTTGGTTTGCCGGAATTTGACTACTTCTTTGCCGATCCCTATATCCTTCCTGAAGATGCACAGGCCGATTACCATGAAAAAATTATCCGCTTGCCTAGCTACTGTGCTGTGGACTATCTGGACGTCCTGCCCGCTGATAAGATAGATTTCAGAGCTAAGCTGAGAATCGATCCGCAAGATATTGTTCTTCTAACTGCGGCCAGTGCCTACAAGCGCACCCCTGAATGCATTGATGCTCACCTGCAGATTCTAAAAGCCGTACCTAACGGTATCCTAATTGTCAAAGGCTCGGGGGAAATTGCCACGGTTATCAGGCGCTATCAGGAAAGAGCCAAAGAATTAGATGTTTTGGATCGCGTCCGATTTCTAGCCAAAACCAGCACTGTAGAAGAGCATCGCGGCCAACTGGCTTTGGTGGATCTGGTCTTAGATACCTTTCCCTACACAGGCGCAACCCACACTATGGAAGCTCTCTACATGGGTGTGCCAGTTCTTACCTTAGTAGGTCGCCATTACTACGGCCGAATGAGCTACAGTCTGCTAAAAAATATCGGTCTTGAAGATTGTATCACTTGGTCAGTAGAAGAGTTTATCCAACGTGGGATCCAACTGGGCAATGATCCGGAGTGGATTAATCGGATCAAAAGGCAAATCAAGGATTCTCGCCGTTGGTCGGTGATTTGGGATCCAAGAGAACATGCCCGCAGCATGGAAGCTGCTTTCTTCCACATCCTGGAAGGTAAATCCCACGAAACTTATACGTTTCACCCCAACGACTTGTACTCAACTCCAGATGAATGGAACCAAGCTGGGATCGAGCTCATTCGATCCCTAAGTGCTGATGCTTCAGTCTCAACACGTCAATCTGCTTGGGAACAGGCACTATCCCTGTGGCGAAGAAGTTTGGCTAAGGATCCCCGCCATGTTCCCTGCTGGCTAAATCGAATACATGCTCTACTGGTACTGGGCGATCGTCCTCGCGCCTTTGAAGATGCCTACGCTCTACTAGAATTTCTGTGCACAGAAGCGGCAGGTTTACGTCCTTCCAAAGCGATAGATCTCCCCATCTGGGTTGAAAGCGAAGTTTCTGCCCGCCCAAATGCTTACACGAAACACAGTTACCTCTATTATTTAGCCAGATGGATAGCTACTCATATTGGGGTCGTATACAGCCCAGAAGCCATGCGATTTTGGAACCTAACTTATTCGATAGATCCAGATGATGAACAAGCAGCTCTGGCGGTAGCGATTGAGCTTCTCTCGCAGAAAAAGATAGAAGGGCTAATACCAATTAACCATATACTTAGCCTTGATCCAACTCATCGCCAAGCATGGCTGGTCAAGGAAATTGCACTGTGGGAGGTTGTGTCTCGAGTGCAAACAGCCTCTTTCCCTGCGCAGCCCGATCTCTATTTTGACTATGAAAATTGCAGACTCTCCCTCGAGCCTTCGTTCTCGAGTGTTGTCACGCGCGTTCTACTTACTCAAGGAGAATGGTTTGAGAGCGAGATTAGCTTCTGCAAGCACTTTTTAAGACCAGGGATGAACGTAATCGATGTAGGGGCAAATGTTGGAGTATATACTTTCCTTGCTGCGCATCGAGTAGGCCCTACGGGTAGTGTAATCGCAATTGAGCCCACGGCTTCTTGTCTTCAGTGTATGCGGAAGACAATAAGTGCCAGCTCCCTAGAGGATGTTGTCTTCCTTATCGAAGCTGCTGCCGGTGAGCATGAAGGCACTGTTCAGTTAGGAGAAGAAAGATCTGGGGCATTTAACTCTATCGGAGATCCGAAGCAGGCATCAGGGCAGGCGTCAAATAATGGTGAAGGAAAAATTGTGAATCTTGTTACCCTGGACTCTGTGTGGCGTTCGAAAGGTGAACCCCGGATTGATCTTATCAAGATTGATGTAGAAGGCGCGGAAGAGCAGGTCGTTTCCGGCAGTCTAGAGTTGCTTGCCGCCAGTCACCCTGTTCTTATTCTTGAAAACAAGCACGGCCCTAAAGTTACTGGAACTTCTACAGCTAAAATACTGGAGCCTTTGGGATATGAGTTTTACACCTACAACCATTTCCTGAATAAGCTAGCCAAGATCAAGACTCAGCAATACTCGATTTCTACTCTAAACATTATTGCGATTCATCCTTCAGATCTGGAAAAAGTTGCAGACATGATATCGGTTTAGAAAGTTGGATCCGAATTTTGCTCTTTTGCTTGTGTTGAGCAAGGAGCTTTCCAGGGCTGGGTGGTTTCTGTTGTACGAGCAAGTCATTCAACTTTTCTGGGGAACAGAGCTTGCAGTGGGGGTGGGCAATCGTAAGTAGACAGCTCATGCCAAGAAGTCCAACTGACGTTAGACACTGCAGGCGCCGCGAGCAAGCCAATTTGAGCAAATTCAACTAACCGGAAGAGCGTAGCAATTGCATCAACTGCTGAGGCGTCATCTGCTCGTAGGGCTCAAAGGGCTGGTGGATCCAAGGGTTATCCGGCAAATAGTCCACATAGTAGTCGGGTTGATAGACGGAGGCGGCCTTGTACCACAGTACGCCGGTGCGGATCTCCTCGATGTAGAAGCCGTAGTGGTGCTTGAGCCAGTGGACAGAGCGCTTTAGGGTCATGCCAGAGTCTGCCAGATCGTCCACCAACAGCACGTGGCTGCCCAGGTTGGCGGTGGTCATGGCTAGATCCCGCGAGAAGGTCAGTTGCCCCCGCTGGCGGTTGCCGGGGCCGGAGTAAGAAGAGGCCGAGAGGATGGCCAGGGGCAGGTCGAAAAGACGGGCCAGGGTATCGCCGATGCGCAGCCCCCCCTTGGCAATACAGACGATTTGGTTAAATTCCCACCCGCTTTCGTAGACTTTGACGGCCAACTCCTCGATTTTGCGGTGGTAGTCGGCCCAGGTGATGGAAATCTCGTGCAAGGGATCCCCCTATAGCAGTCTGGAGTGCTCAATTCTAACTATATTGACTGATGTTCTCTTCCATCGACTTGCACCCAGATCGAGAGTCTGAGATACCTAGTTCCCCCTCAAAGGGATCACCTTCACCCAATGGGCATAGACGGGATCCCGATTTTCGGTAATTGCCGTCAGCTTCTGCCGCAACTGCTCGGTGATGGGGCGGGAGGGGGGCAGGACGTACTGCTCGATCTGGCGGATGGGCGTAATCTTGGCAGCAGTGCCGGTTAAAAAGGCCTCGTCAGCAATCAATAGCTCCGATTTGTCAACGGGCCGTTCTTGGGTAGGGATCCCCAGATCACGGGCCAGGGTGAGGACACTGTCGCGGGTGATCCCTTCCAAGATATCTTGGTCGAAGCTGGGGGTAATCAGCACGCCATTGCGCACGATGAAGATGTTCATGCCCGAGGCTTCGCTCACTTTGCCCTGGGAGTTCATCAAAATGGCCTCGTCATAGCCAGCCTGCGCCGCCTCGGTTTTGGCCAAAGAGGAAGTGATGTAGGCGCCGGTGATCTTGCCCCGCAATGGTAGGCTGCGATCCTCTTGCCGGGCCCAAGAGCTGATGCGGCAACTGACTCCCTCTGGCGAGAGGTAGTCCCCCAGTTCCAAGCCGTACACGAAAAAGTCTTTCTCAATGTTGTGCAGCCGCGGCGAGATGCCTAGGTCGGAGGTGTACACCAAGGGGCGGATGTAGAAAGACGTGGAGGGACGGTTTTTTCGGATCAGCTCGACGATCACCTGCTCAATCCGTTCAGCAGGGAGATCAAAACAGAGCAGGCGGGCGCTTTGACTCAGTCGTCGGCAATGGCGATCCAGACGGAACACCAGAACTTGATCCGGGTTTTGCGGGTCTGGGATCCCGCGTAGGCCGCCGAACGCCGCTGTCCCGTAGTGCAGAGCATGGGTGGCAATGGAGATCTTCGCCTCAGCAAAGGGGACAATCTGGCCCTGAAAGTAGGCGTAGGGCAGAAAATCTGGCATGGTCGGCACCCACCGGGGTAGGAATGAGAGGTAGGAATATTATCACCGATTCGTGCAGTGCCGGGAGCTCCAACGTCAGCATGACTTCCCTGCCTATAGTAGCAGCACGCGGGATAGGCGTAGAGCATGCCTCTAACCCCCAAAACCCTGAACTTTGCTGAATTTACTGAGCTTTAGGCGGTTTGGCAAAAGTCATTGAGAGGGATATAGTAGACCAAGTTTCCCCCTGATCCTTGAGTCCACCGCAACGGTTGCCGGGAAGTGAAGGGGGAAAGCGCTCGGGGGGTATTCCTCAGGGCTTTGCGGGATACCGCCTTCCTGCTCAGAGATAGGCAGGATGCGATCGCTTCTTTCCTGAACCATGTTCAGGAGAGTTCAGCGTGAATGTATCAGGTATTCCTCCCCCGCAGCAGCGTTGTTTAGCCAGTCAGTTTCCGAGAGGGTTGGATTGGAGAAGCAAACAGTTCGTAGCTGAAGAGGGGCCGAGCAACTACACCCTATGACGCAAGGGGGATAAACTCCTTGCGAAGGCAGCAATGCTCCTTGTGGCAAGGCTTCTTGAGTCTCAGGGTGTAGGGTAAGGAGGTGGTTGCTCAAGCAGCTGTAAATAAAGCCTGCAAAACTTTCGATTGCTTCCTTACTTTTGCTTGGCATTTTGCCCCTCGGCGGCCCGATGCTACTGGTAGGTGGGAGCATGAAAACTGCTTTTGCCCAATCTTCTGCTCCGCCTATCCCCATTAAGGAAGCTATTCGGATCGCTCGATCTGCTGTTCCCAATGCTGTGATCAAAGAAGTTGAGTTGGAGCGCGAAGATAGACGCCTAGTTTGGGAAGTGAAATTTACCAACGATATTGAAGTTAAGATCGACGCCACTACCGGCAATATTGTCGATATCGACGACTAGCACCCAGGAGATGCCCCCTGCATAGGCGGGGGTGAGCGTTGCCGGAAAAGGCTGTAGCTGCTACTGCTTGATGAAAAAGTAGCGACCTTGAGAACTGCGAAAGCTGGGTTGTGCAAAGGTCAGGGATCCCTTTCCTTTTGGGCATGGGGAAAGCGTCTACACGGTAGCTGCCTGATGGCTGAAGCCGGTTCGACAGCTGGCTAGGGACAGGTGGTGGGGTCAGGCTGAGCTAGAATGCTGTCTATCCGTCTTGCTGCTCCCCCTGATGGACGACCCCCCTTTAGCCTCGGCGGCTACTTTCCCCAACACTGAGCTTTCGTGGGGAGATGCGTCGCTTAGTCTCCTTTGGGTCATCGGTCTTCTGGTCATCAACGCTTTCTTTGTCGCAGTCGAGTTTTCCTTGGTATCGGCGCGGCGCTCCCGCATGGTGCAGTTGGCGAGTGAGGGAAACCGCCAGGCGGCAATTGTGCAAAAAGCCCAAGAGCAACTGGAATATGCCCTCTCCACCACCCAGTTGGGCATTACCCTGGCCAGTGTGTTGTTGGGCTGGATTGGGGCTACGCAAGTGGCGCCGACGCTGTTTCTGGCCTTGAGGCAGTTGGCTTGGCTTCAGAACCTGGATCCGGCCCTTGTTCGAGGGGTGGCAGTGGTGTTGGTGTTTTCGCTGCTCACCTATTTTCAGATCGTGGTAGGGGAGCTGATCCCCAAGACTCTGGCCATCCTCTATTCCGAGCCGATTGCGCTCAAACTGGCCTGGCTCAACCGCTTGGTAAGCCGCTTCCTCCACCCTTTTGTCGAGCTGCTCCGCTTCTCCTCCCGCTGCCTGCTGCGCATCTTGGGCGTCCGCATCCCCGAGGCCACTTCCTTTTACAGCACCATGACGGTGGAGGAGCTGCAACTGTTGATCGCTTCCTCGGTGGAGTCGGGCAACATCGAGGCGGAAGAGCGAGAGCTTTTGAGCAACATCTTCGAGTTTGGCGAGACGGTGGCCAGCGAGGTGATGATCCCGCGTACCAGCATCGACGCGGTGCCGGAAACTGCAACGGTGCAAGAAGTGCTGGCCGAGGTGGCCGAATCAGGACACTCCCGTTACCCGGTCTACGGCGAGTCTTTGGATGACATCCGCGGGCTGATCCACGTTAAGGAATTGATCGGCCAGTTGGCCAAGGGATCCATCGACCTCCACAGCCCCATCACCAACTTCATCCGCGAGGCCCACTTTGAGCCGGAGAACAAGCCGATTGCCGAACTGTTGCCCGAAATGAGGCAGCACCACTGGCCGATGGTGGTGGTGGTGGATGAGTTTGGCGGCACGGCGGGCCTGATCACCATTCAAGACTTGGTGGAGGAGATTGTCGGCAAGCTCTCCGATGGCCCGGATCCCAACACCAAGGAGCCGGACATTCAAGAACTCGACGAAAATACCCTGCTCATTCAGGCTCAGTTGGATGTTGAAGAGATCAACGAGCGCTGTGGCCTCAACCTGCCTCTGCACGAGGATTACCAGACGCTGGGGGGCTTTTTGATCTACCACATGCAGAAGATCCCACGTGCTGGGGAAAAGTTCACCTACCAAGAGATGGAGTTTCAGGTGGTGCGCATGGAGGGGCCACGGGTGGATCGGGTGAAGGTAGCCCGCCGCCCCGGCACCCCGGCAAACTCCCTACCGCTGCTCCCCCCGGCGCAAACGGCAAAAACCCGTCCATAAACCTGCTGGAGAGGACTAGGCCGTTGCTTTGACCACCTTCAGGGTTTGTAGGCGCACATCCTCTGGGCCGTTGATAAAGCCGCCTGCCTCATGCACCAACAGCAGATAGTCCACCGCCTCTTGAGTCACCTCTTCTCCCGGCACCAAAATCGGGATCCCAGGTGGATAGGGGGAGATGATCTCGGCGCAGATATGGCCCACTGCTTCTTGGAAAGGCACCCGCCGAATGGGAGCAAAAAAAGCCTCCCGGGGTGATAGCCGTTGTGGTGGCAAGCAAGGACGGGGCAGTTGTGCCAGCCGCTGCATTTTTTCCATTGCCGCTCTGGATGGGCGGGATCCCTGAAAATGTTGCGACAGGGCGGCGAAACTTTCCACCAGGCGGTCAATGTCTCGCTGGGTATTGCCGATGCTGACAATGAAGACCACATTGTGCAGGGTGGACATCTCCGGCTGCACGTGGAAGTGATCGTTAACCCAGTCGTGAGCGTCGAAGCCAAAGAGGCCCAGCCCCGACACCGTCACGGTCAAGCGGGTGCGATCCAAATCGAAAAAGCCGGGAGTGGAGCCAATGCGTTCCGGGCCAAAACAGAAGATCCCGGAAATACGGTTGAGGCGGGCGCGGGCCTGATCCGCCAAAGCCAAGGCTTGGCTCAGCAGGGCTTCTCCCTCCAGTGCCATCTGCCGCCGTGCCACATCCAGCGACATCATCAGCACATAGCTGGGACTGGTCGATTGCAGCAGTTGCAGAATGTTGCGCACCCGGTTGGGGTCAATACGGGATCCCTTGAGGTGCAGCATCGAGGCCTGGGTCATGCCGGAGATCACCTTGTGGGTGGACTGCACCACCAGATCGGCTCCGGCTTCCAAGGCCGAAATGGGCAATTCCGAATGAAACCCAAAATGGGGCCCGTGGGCCTCGTCCACCAATAGCGGTAGGCCATGGGCATGGGCGATGGCTGCCAGAGATTCCAGGTCGCAGCAAACCCCGTAGTAGGTGGGGCTGACTACCAAAACGCCTTTGGCATCGGGATGCTCCGCCAAGGCCCCCTCCAAACCGGCTGGGGTAATCCCGTGGGCAATGCCCAGCTCCGGGTCAAAATCCGGCTCGATATAGGCCGGCACCGCCCCAGAGAGGATCACCCCGGCAATGGCGGATTTGTGGCAGTTGCGCGGCAAGAGGATCTTGTCTCCCGGATCGCACACCGCCATCACCAGTGTT
The DNA here is from genome assembly GCF_054060435.1 of Thermostichus sp. MS-CIW-34. Taxonomy (NCBI): domain Bacteria; kingdom Bacillati; phylum Cyanobacteriota; class Cyanophyceae; order Thermostichales; family Thermostichaceae; genus Thermostichus; species Thermostichus sp. MS-CIW-34. The sequence goes on from NZ_JBSSDE010000025.1 coordinate 28,098, forward strand.
TCCACGCCACAGGTGGAACCGTTGACCAAAAACCAACTGCGATCCGCTCCATAAGCTGCTGCCGCCAGCTCCTGGGCCTCCCGGATCACCCCATCGGGATCGTGGAGGTTGTCCACCTCTGGCAACTCGGTCAGATCCGCCCGGAAGACGTTCTCTCCCAGAAAGGCTTGCAGATCGGCAGGGATCCCACGTCCCTGTTTGTGGCCTGGCGTGTGAAAAGGAGCCTTATCCAAGCTGCAATAGTGGCGGATGGCCTCAAATAGAGGTGCTCGCTCCTGGGCTTTGCGATCCAGCGAGCGCAAGCAACGAGAGGTTTTGGACAGATTGGACAGAACCACAGACCACTCCTCAACACACCAGGTGGGCATTTTGTGATTATCCATCCCAATGGAGGCTAAGTCCACCGCTGGCGCTTTTCCTGCTAGCCTGGGTTTTCAGGTGGCCTTTCTTCCTCTCCTGTATGTTTGAAAAACTGCCCTTCCCCCTGAGCACTCTCGTGTTGCTGGCCGGCGTTGCCGCCACGGCTTGGGGCTTTGCCCACTACAACGATCCCACCCTCAATCTCATCGGCCTGTTTGCCGGGATCCCCTTGCTGTTGGGAGGGGTGACCATGAAGGTAGTGGAACTCAAGCCGGTACCTGCCCTGGCCGCCCCTTCTCTCGAGGTGATCCAAGCCCGCGCCCAGCAGGCCACGGAAATTCAAAAGCAAGTCCGCGCCGATATCACCAAATATAGCTACGGGGCTAATGCCCACCTGGAAGATGCCCTGGAGTTTCTGGGTCTGCGCGGCCCTCTGGAAGCAGATCTGCCCAAGGTGAGAGGGTACAGAGAAGAGCTGCGAGATGGCCGGTATACCTTGGTGCTTCTGTTCGATTCCCCCAAGGTTCCCTTCCAACAATGGCAGGAAAGCTACCAGAAAAAAATGCAAGGCTTCTTTGGCCGAGATGTGGAGGTGCAACTGGGGCAGCCCCAAGAAAATCAGGTGGAATTGGCGCTTGTTGCCCGAGGTGGATCCCAGGCCACTTGAAGAAGCCATTAGCTGCTGAATGCAACTCAACGGATCCCGAAGCTAATGCAGCCAGTAACTCAGGACTGTCGAGAGTTAACTCATGAGGGGTGTGGGGAGCTATGGGTCCTGCGCTGTGCCTATAGTATCAGTGTTGGGAGGATGTCACGAAACTTGGCAGTTCGGCATAACCCTATTTTACGGATTGGGAATTTTACGGATTGGGAGGAAGACCAAAAGCAACATTATCATCCATAATGTAGGGCGTTAGCATGAAGACCACCTCATTGCGCTCGTTATTCACACTCTGAGAGCGGAACAAAGCACCCAAAAGAGGCAAGTCGCCTAGGAAAGGCACTTTTTGAACGTCAACGATGTCTCTGTCTTGGATTAAGCCGGCAATGATAAAAGTTTGCCCATCTCTTAACCTGAGCTGAGATGCTTCCAGCCGCCTTCTGTCGATGTTAAAAAGTGGAATGCCTGCAAAGTCTCCGCCTTCCAATCTTTGAAGGGGTACAGGAATGGAGATTTCCGGCTGAATGGTCAGGGTAACAAACCCATTGTCATCTATCCTAACTTCTGAGACGTTAAGGATAACCCCGGCATCCTCCCGCTGCAAACGCTGAGTAACGACTGGGGGCTGGTTTTCTCCCTGGGGTATGGTGATGGTTTCAACGTTAACGGGCACACTGGTTGCAATGCTAATTCGACTGGATCCGCCATCTGCCACCACAACTTTGGGGTCAGTTAGAATTTTTCCAGTTCCATTTTGTATTGCAGACTGCACTCTTAGAGCCAAAGACTGCTGCAGCCGGTTGAGAGTGTTAAATATTCCCGTGATGGATCCTGATGGGCCTGCAGGGCCGATAGAGCTTACCGAGGATCCCGCAGGTTGATTGAGCGGTCGTCCACCAAAGTTGGCGTCCCCTAAAGTTCCGACAGCAAAGTTGCCAGAAGCTCCCCCTAGGTTGATCGAAAGGCTCTCGTTGTTATTTAGCCGAATATCAACTGCCCTCAGCGAAATTAAAACCTGTCGCCGACGCACATCCAATTGGGCAATCTGAGCAGCCGCGATGTCCTGCTGCCGCGAGTTGCCGATCACCGTAATGGAGTTGGTGCGCTCGTCCACAACGAATTGGGCACCGGGAGCAACGGCGTCCAAAACTCCTTCCAGCCGACTGGCCAAATCGGTGGCGACTGCCTGATTCACGCGGTAATTGCGCACCAGGATCCCAGTCACCCCTGGCAGGTTTTGTCCAACAAATACGGTTTGGCCCCTTCGCTGGGCCTGCAACTGTTTTAGCCGCAAGATAAAGTTGAATGTCTCCTGTAAGGGCGAGTCTTGCACATCCAGAGAGATGGTTAGATCGGGTGGGACGTCGTTGAGCACCACATTCAACCCTGCTCGCCGCACCAACAAGCTCAGCACATCGCCCACAGGAGCATCTTTCAAGGTCAAGCTAATCCTGGCATTGGATCCGAGATCCACTGTAGGTGGATCAGGCAGGATTGTGCCAACGGCAATATCTCCGGCAGGAGGAGCCACAGCTCTCCCCTGAAAAGGAGATTCGGTGGGCAAACTTCCCGGCGGCAATTGAGGTTGGTTGAGCTGGCCCACAGAAGGCACCTGAGAAATCACGGGTGCAGCAGGAACAGCAGGTGCAGGAGGAGCCGCTTGAGTTGTCTGCGAAGGGGCAGGGTTTTGAGCGACCGGTTGGGAGGCAGGGGCAGGAGCTGCGGGCTGAGGAACAGGAGCCACGGGCTGAGGTCGGTTTAGTGACGCCGGTTGGCCGGGCGCTACTGGGTTGGACGAGGGTTGAGGGGGAACCGCCGCTAGGGGAGCCAGTGGGGCAGAGGGTAGGCCCTCAAAGTCGAAGACCAACTGCGTCGGGCTGCGCCGAGCCAGCAAGCCTTGGGGAGCTGCGGCCACACCGGCTATTTCTATCCGCACGCTGTCGTTGCTCAACTGCCAGGCCTCAATGAAGCGCACCCCCGGCAGGGGAGACTCTTGGCGATAGCGGCCCTGGCTTCCGCTCAATTGAGCATTGGTGATGTCCCCGATCCAAGATTGTCCCTGCTGGGTAAAGAACACCTGTGGGCGAGCGCCCCCTTCGGTGTTGATCTCCAACTGCATGCGGTTGCCGTTGGGCACCAGGCGGATATCTGTGATGCGGCTGAGGCGTTGCGGGTTTGCGGAGGTCAACTGTTGAGCGGCTGCCTCATTGACCCGGCTTTCTAAGGCCAATGGGGGCAGGGACAGGATCAAGCCCAACGCACACCCATAAGCAACTCGACGGTTCATCATCCTCACACCTCACTCCTTCACCCAGTCGTATTCTTGCTTCACCTCGCCACGGGTGCCTTTGGCCTCGTTCACCCCGTGCTTCCCTGATCAAAGCCGAAATCTCGGACTTTGCCACTACCTGTAGCCGTTTCGGAAGAAATTTTTCCCAGATCTTCGATTCGGCAACACTATCCGTGCTGAACCGGCGGTTGTTCCCGTCTTCTGAAAACCAAAGGGGATCCCGCACTGGCAGGATCCCCCCCTGAGTCAAGGCATGGCTGGGCTACTGACCAGGTGCCGTTTGCCCTTCAGGTGGAGGAGCAGTGCCCAACGGAACGTCTTTGTTGTAGATGTAGGCAATCAAATCAAAAGCAGCGTCCAGTTCCCCTGTGTCTTGAACAGGATTTAAGCTGATGTTGCTCACCCGGAACAGCGTGCGCAGACGTTCTATATCTCCCATCAGATTGATCAGCTCCGTATAGGGGCCACGCAGAGCGACACGGGTGGTCTGCACTTGGATGGCGGGAGCGATGATCCCAGGCACTTCCGGATTGGCCGAAGACGCTGGAGTCAGTGGAGAAGGGCTAAAGCTGCGCAGCTCGCTGTTGGGCTGCCCCTGCACCAGCCGGTTGAGATCCAGCAGTTGCGTGTCGGCATTCTCGGGGGTGGAGAGCAGGGCACTGATCTGTTCCCGCTCCACGCGAGCTCTCTCGACCTGATTGGGCACATCTTGCAAACCGGCAATCTGGCTCTTTATGTCCTGCAACTGGGTGGTTTTGTTGGCTACCTCCCTTTCCAAAGCCTGTACCTCCTCGATCAAGGGGCGAAGTTGGGTGAAGGCCAGAAACCCCGCCGCGCCTAGCCCTGTGATCCCGATTAAAAGACCAATTCGAATGGGGGTCAGCTCCACGCCCAGCAGTACCGGCGGCCCTGCCGGGGGAACCACCAGTTGTTCGTCGGGAAAACCTTCGACCGATCCAGTCATCAGTTCGCCTCCACTCGACGCAAAATGCGGATCTTTTCAACCAAGCCTATCGCTCCCCGCTGCTCCAGCTCGCGGGTAAATTCTGGGTCGGGATCCCCCAGGGTACGGATGGTTACGGTTATGCCGTAGGTAACGCTGGGCTCGGTTAGGTCTGTGCCGTCCACCCGGGAGCTGCTGTTCAGGACGGCGCTGGTAACAAAGTTGGAATCCAGCAGGGTGAGCAAAAAGTCGTTCACCAGGGGAAAGTCCAGCGCCCCTCCTTGGATATTGACAGTATCCCCGGAAGCGCTGATGTTGGTTATCCATACCCCCTGGCCGGGGATCTTGCGCCGCAGCTCTTCCAAGATGGCCGACCAAGGCTGGACGGATCTCAGAAAGGAGCGGAACCCTTCCGTTTGGGCGCGAATGGTTTGCAGCTCTTGATTGGCATTCTGCAGCTGGGACAACTCAGCATTGGCTGTGCTGAGCTCACTGTCAAGGCGAGCCCGCTCCGCCCTCAAGGTTTCTCTCTGGCGGGAAAAGCTGTCTTGGAAATACCAAAAAGCTCCCATCGCTACAGCAGCAACAGCAACCCCCAGGCCAATGGCCGGGATCCAATTCTGGGATCCCTCTGCAGCCTCAGCTGCGACTACTGCTCCCCCACCTGTTCGAGCTGTGGTGAGGACATCCGGCCTTTCTTTGAGGAAATTGATCTCCGGTGTGTACATCTCTTTAACCGCCTTGTGCGCTATTCCATCGGTTGGGCGAGCTTGCGCTGCCTGCTGCCGCTACTTGGTGTCTTCCCGCAGCGCCAACCCCAGGGCCACTCCCATTGCTGGGCGTTCCTCCAGGGGCAGTTCCACGGAATCCGGCACGACAATGTTGCCAAAGGGATCCGCCAACTCCACCGCCACGCTCAACGACTGAGATAAGAAGCCGTCGATTTGGCCGATGCTTGCCCCAGTTCCGGCCAGCAGTACTTTCACCACAGGCGAGCTGCTTTCTGTGCTCGTAAAGAAGTCGATGGAGCGCTTCAGTTCATCCGCCAAATCGGAGACAACGCGCGTTACTGCTGCTACACCGGGATTGCTGGGCGCTGGCTGTTCTCCCGTGGCCAAAATATCGGTGGGGTTGATCAAGGGTAACCTCAGAGTTCGCAACAGGTCGCCGGTGCGGCTAACCGGCAGATTCAGGGATTGGGCCAGCACCTGCCGCATGTGGATGGTGCCGATGTTGACGGTGCGGGTAAATTGCGGGATCCCGTTCACCAAAATGCTGATCTCGCTGCTGTCGTAGCCGATGGAGCTGAGCAACACGGCCTCTTGGGGGCCGTACTGGGTTAGCTGATCGCGGATGGTGCGAATGAGGGAGAAGCTGGCCAGCTCCACACAGCGCACCTGCAAGTTGGCCACCTGCAGCACCTCCAGGTAGTTGTCCACCACCTCTTTGGGGATGGCCACCAGCAAGACTTCGATGCGCTCAATGCCATCCTGGGAAAGATCGAGACCCAAGGGTTGGTAATCGACATCCGCCTGATCCCGCGGATAGGGAATGTAAAGTTCGGCCTCCTGCTCCAAAACCACCCGGCGCAGCTCATCGGCAGGTAGGTCGGCAGGCAGGCGAATGAGACGAACGATGGCCTCCCTTACGGGCACTGCTGTGGCTGCCGGCAGGTTGGTGGGCACTTTGTTTTCATTGAGCAAATTCATCAAGACCAAACCAACCGTGTTCGGATCGAGGATGCGCCCTTCGACCATCGCCCCTTCCGGCATTTCCACGCTGTGGTAGTGGGCCAGACGATAGCGACCATTGCCCTGCTTTTTCAGTTGGGCAACGGCGATGCGCTCGGGGTTGATGTCCACCCCAAGCATGGTTCGGGTTTTGGAACCACCAAGAAAACTAAACACGCCGGGAAACCCCGCCCTTTGCGCTACTGCTAGAGGCATACTACCCAATTTGTAGGTGGGTTACCACTGTTCGCCATTGGCCGCGGGGAAATCCTTGTCTGGGCCGATCCCTCCCTGCCAGCCGCAAGTGCAGGGCTTGCGCGGTGTTGAGCGGTGTTGGAAATTCGCTTGACTCAACGGGTCTGTTGCCGCGCCCACTCACGGAACTGTTGTAACCGCTCACAACCCTTCTTCCTCGAGGGCCTGGACGTTTTGCACAATCCGGGAGAGCTCGTTTTTCTCATCCACATTGATGCGGGTCGGGGATCCGCTGATAATGCGCTCGTAGCCCCGGAAGGAATCGCGGATTTGGATGCCTGCGTTGGAGATGAGGTACTCGCGGATCCCTTTGTCGTGCCAGGATCCCCGCATTTTGAAGACGTTGAGGGCGCGGGCCATCTCTCCGCGGATCTCCACGTATTGCAGCAGGATGATCGTGTCGGTGATGGTGGAAATATGGGATTCGGTGATGGAATGGGATCCCATGAATTGGTCGGTGGTGTTGGTGAAAAAGCCGGTGATCTCCTCCTGCTTGGCCAGGCCAGTTACCCCGATTACAAACTGGCGGAAGGCATTTTGGCTCACTCCCCGCGCCAGGGCTGACAGGGAGTCGATGGCCATGCGGGAGGGCTTGAAGGCCATCATCTCGGTTTTGATCTTCTGCAGGTGGTCTTCCAGGCCGGCAGATTCTGGGTAGGCGCAGATGATCTTGAGGAGGCCCTGCCGCTCGAACTCTTCCAGGTCAATGCCCCAGGAGGAGGCGTTGCGGGACAGCTGCGCCCGCGACTCTTCGTAGGCAAAGAGAATGCAGCGTTCCCCATCCAGGCAGCCCCGCTCCAGGAATTTGCTCACCAGCGAGGTTTTGCCCGTGCCGGTGGCGCCGGTGGCCAAAATAATCGAGTCTTTGAAGAAGCCGCCGCCGCACATTTCGTCCAGCTTCTCGATGCCGGAGGAGACCCGCACGTTGGAGGAGCGCTGCGTCAGCTGCATGGCTCCCAAGGGGAAGATGTTGATCCCGTCGTTGGTGATGGTGAAGGGATATTCCCCCTTCATGTGGGTGGTGCCCCGCAGCTTCAAGATCTCGATGGTGCGCCGCCGTTTCTCTCCCTCCAGGATGTTGCGTAGGATCACCACGTTATCGGAGACGAATTCCTCTACGCCGTAGCGGGCGATGGGGCCGTACTCGTCGGTGCGCTCTGTGGTCATGACGGTGGTGACGTTGGCCTGCTTGAGGCGGGCCGTCAGGCGGAACAGCTCCCGCCGCACCACACCGGCAGGGTCGTATTGCTGAAAGATGGCTGTCACTGAGTCGATGGAGACCCGCTTGGCTTTGTATTTGCGAATGGCGTACTGGATGCGCTCGATGAGGGCCGACAAATCAAAGTTGCCGCTCACCTCATAGCCTTCGGGATCGGGGGAGGCATCCAGGATAAACAGTTGGCCCCTGTCGATGAGGGCCTGCAGATCCCAGCCAAAGCTGGAGGCATTGCGAATGATATCGGCGGGGGTTTCCTCAAAGGTGACGAAGATCCCCGGCTCTTGATACTTCACGATGCCGTTGTAAAGGAACTGCATGGCAAACAGGGTTTTGCCGGTGCCGGAGGTGCCGCTGACCAAGGTGGTGCGTCCCAGGGGTAGCCCACCGTGACTGATGTCTTCAAAGCCCTCGATGCCCGTCTGTTTTTTGGGGATCCCTCGCAGCTCTGAGAGATCCGCCCGGTGGTTGTCTGGGGTTGGTTCGGTGGAGTCCTCTGCGGTGTTATCTTGTGGCTTTTCTGGCTCAGAAGGCCCCAATGACTGGTTCATCCCACTCTCCTTGCTCCTGCAGCCTGTCTCAAGCCTCTTCGTCCAATTCTTCGTAGAGCAGATCCAGGCCGATGAGCACTTTCTCGCGGTTGGACAGATCGCCAATAATCTTCCGCACCGGTGGCGGCAGGATTTTGGCCAAGGTCGGCGTTGCCAAGATCTTATCTTCCTCTGCCAGTTGCGGATTTTTCAAGACATCGATCACCTTCAGGCTGTACACGCCGCGGAACTCCTTTTCCAAGATGTCTTGCAAGGTGCTGAGGGCACGCAGAGAATTGGGGGTGTTGCCCGCCACGTAGAGCTTGAGAACATAGGCTTTGCGAGTGGACATATCTAAGGATCCCTTGGAGCGGTTTTGGGAATGGAGCGGCGGTACATTTCGCTCAGGTGGGCCATCACATCGATCAGGGTAAGGCGGTAATCCAGCAGGATCTCTTCGCTGCGGCCTTCCAGCTTCAATTGTTTGGCAAAGTCTTCCATCAAGTTCATGTGCAGCTCCAGCAGTTGAGCAGCGCCGATATCGGCAAAAAAGGCCAAGGCCACCAGCTCGTCGATGCGGGCATTGACGGTCTCGGGAGATTGAAAATAGTCCAAGACGATTGCCTGGTAAAGGTTACGCAGCCGTCGCATGAGGGCTTGCTGCTCGTGGGGCGGGAGGCGACGGTAAAACAGCTCTGGGTCACGATGATAGTACACTCCGGCGTAGCCCAGCCGTTCCCGCAATTTCTCCGCCAGCCGCCGTTGTTGTTGGTTGCTGTAAGCCAGGTAGGGCTGATCGCTGGGATGCGCTGGGCCCTGCGGGAGGCCGCAGGTGGGAGACATCTGCAGAAACAAGGCGATGGCCCGATCCACCAGCAGCTCCAAGACGGAAGGGGATCCCGAAGCGGTACAGTCGGCCCGCACCTGCCCCTTCAGCTCCTGTGGCGAAATGGGACGGACGAGGGTGGCGTTGTGGTAGAAAAACTGCTCTCGCTTGAGCAATGCTTTCACCAAAGATGAGGTGGCAGGGATCTCTCCTTCCGTCTCCGGTGTTTCCTTTTGCAGGTGGGATTCTTCCAGCACAATCGCCAACACCGTCGGCAGCAGCAGTCCCCACGCGCAGAGCTGATTGCCCAGATCGTGCAGCTCTTGCAGCCGAGTGGGATCCACCAGGAGCACCAAGCAATCGACATGGCCGTCTTGTCTCCTGAGAGCCTCTAGGAAGGTAGCTTGATCCTGAAAACACTCGACAACAAAGCGTTCAGGGGGTAGCCAGTCCTCGCAAGCTAGGGGCTCTCCTGCTGGCGGCTCCCAATCCAGCAACAGGTTGATGCGCAGTGGATGGGTGTCAGGCAACAAGACAAAGGATGAAGATATATTTCCTATCTTAAATCTGACCGGGATCCGCGCTCACCGGCCAGAGGAAAAGAGCGGGAGAAAAACCTAAACTAGGGGTGAGTGAGCTGCTGCCGAGATCCCTATGGTGCCCCTGATCATCGACTGTGACCCTGGCCAAGACGATGCGGTGGCTCTGCTGCTGGCTATGGCGTCGCCAGAAGAGCTGCAATTGCTGGGCATTACCACGGTGGCTGGCAATGTCTCCTTGGACAAAACCAGCCGCAATGCTCGACAGATCTGTGAATTGGCCGGTCAGCCGCAGATGGGGGTGTATGCCGGCTGTCCCCGACCTCTCTTGCGCCCTCTGGAAACCGCCGAGCAGGTGCATGGCAAAACCGGGATCGACGGAGCGGATCTGCCGGAGCCCCAGATGCCTTTGGGATCCCAGCATGCAGTGCCCTATCTCATCGAGACGCTGATGGCTGCCCCTGAGCCGGTTACCTTGGCTTTGCTGGGCCCGATGACCAACTTGGCAGTGGCCCTGGTGCAGCAGCCTCGGATTGTGGAGCGCATCCAGCGGCTGGTGTTTATGGGGGGATCCGCCTTTGAGGGGAATGTTACCCCGGCAGCCGAGTTCAACATCCTCACCGATCCCCACGCCGCCCAGATCGTGCTCAGCGCCGGGATCCCGGAGGTGGTGATGCTGGGCTTGCACGTCACCCAACAGGTCCTCAGCACGCCGGAGCGGATTGAGCGCATCCGCGCCCTGGGCACCCGCGTTGGGCAGACGGTGGCCAATATGCTCACCTTTTACGGTAAGGTCGACGTAGAACGCTACGGGCTACCGGGAGGGCCATTGCACGACCCTTGTGTGATTGCCTATCTGTTACAGCCGCAGTTGTTCGAGCTCAAGCCCTGCTACGTCGAGGTGGAAACGGCTAGCCCCTTGAACCTGGGCCGGACGGTGGTGGATCGCTGGGGATCCAGTGGTCGCCTCGCCAATGTTCAGGTGGCTTTTGGGGTGGATGCCCAGGGGTTTTACCACCTGCTCACCGAGCGCCTGGGCCGTTACCGATAATTCTGATAGTTCTGATCCTTGAGGCCAGATCCGAAGGTGGAGAATCCCAGCGCCGTCCAACGTGCCAAGCTGGAGTGGGTGAACCTGCCCACCGCCGTCACCCTGCTGCGGCTGGCAGGGATCCCTTTTGTTTTGCTGGGCCTGAGCCTGCAGTCCCCCTGGGGAGAGAGATTGGCCCTCTGGGCTTTTTTGCTGGCGGCAGCAACCGATTGGCTGGATGGCCATTTGGCCCGCCGTTATGGCTTGGTAACCGATATGGGCAAGTTTTTGGATCCTCTGGTGGATAAGCTGCTGGTGTTGGCGCCGCTGCTGGGCCTGCTGGAACTGGGGCGGATCCCCGCTTGGGGCGTGTTTTTGCTGGTGGGGCGGGAGCTGGCCATCGCCGGCTGGCGGGTCAACCAAAGCCAAATCCGCGGTGCCAATTTCTGGGGCAAAGCCAAGACGGTAACCCAAATCCTGGCCATTGCTTTGCTGATTTTGGGGTGGCCGGGAGGGATCCCTTGTTTTTGGGTGGCGGTGGTTCTCACCCTGATCTCGGGCCTGACCTACCTGCACACCGATCATCCCCATCATGCGCAGTCACCCGGCAGGCCATAGCCCTTGTCAGATCCCCCCGCCCCTCGCCGACAGAGGAGACACCCCACCTGAGCAGCGCATCCTCGGCCTAGATCCAGGTCTGGGAACCATGGGTTTTGGTTGCATTCTGGCGGGATCTGCGGGGTTGAAACCTGTGGATTATGGGGTGATCAGCACCCCCAGCCAACACTCGATGCCGGAGCGGCTGCAAACGCTGCACGAGGATTTGAGCCAGTTGCTGCGCCAACTGCGCCCGCATCAGGTGGGGCTGGAAAAACTTTTTTTCTACAAAATGGGCAATACCATTGCCATCGCCCAAGCCCGTGGCGTGATCCTGCTCACCTTGGCCCAGCATCATCTGTTGCCGGTGGAGTTTACGCCCGCCCAAGTCAAGCAAAGTTTGACAGGCTACGGACGCGCCGACAAGCAGGCTGTACAAGCTGCCGTGGCCCGGGAACTCAACCTGCCCAGCTTGCCCCGCCCGGATGATGCCGCCGATGCCTTGGCGATTGCCATCACAGTCTGGCACCACCGCTTCTCTTGAGGGATCCCCTCCCTGTCAATCCCCTACCTTTAGCAGAGATAAAGATTGGCCAATAAAGATGGGCTAGACTCAGTACAGCGAGAAGCACAAGCCCTATGCCTTCTTCTTCCGTGGATGTTCGCGAGCTACCGCTGTTTCCCTTGCCGGAGGTGGTGCTGTTTCCGGGCCGACCTCTGCCGCTGCACATTTTCGAGTACCGCTACCGCATGATGATCAACACCATTCTGGAGACGGATCGCCGCTTTGGGGTGCTGATGTTCAATCCCCAGACGGGATCCCCAGTGCGGGTGGGCTGTTGTGCTGAGGTGTTGCAGGTGCAGCGATTGCCGGATGACCGCATGGACATTTTGACCTTGGGGCAGCAGCGCTTCCGCGTCTTGGATTACGTGCGGGAAAAACCCTTCCGGGTGGGGCTGGTGGAATGGATTGAGGATGAGCCGACCACCCCTTCCGATGACCTGCAGAGCTGGGTGCGCCAGGTTACCACTCTCCTTCAAGATGTGGTGCGTCTCTCGGGCAAGCTAATGGAGCGGGATGCACAGTTGCCGGAGCAGCTCCCCACCACCCCCATAGAACTGTCCTACTGGGTGGCTAGCCACTTCCATGGGGCCCCCCAAGAGCAGCAAGCTCTGCTGGAAATGGTCAGTACCGAAAGGCGGCTGCGCCGGGAAGCCGAAATTCTCGAGTCCACCCGCAAGCACTTGGCCGCCCGCACGGCCCTCAAGGATCTGTTCACGGAAATTTCCTGAGGTTCCTGTCAGTTGGTCAGGTCTGCTCCCATCTGTTCTGGTGGCTCTTGTGGACCTTTCCAGAGAGTGCCCTTTGCCTTTCTCGACCAGGCAGAGCAGAATGCTTCCCCCGGAAAGGTTGGGTATTTCTTGAGGATCCCTTCCCCGTTTTTCATGGCCTACGCTCGCCGCTACTTGCGCTTTCCCTCTCAGATCTTGGGCCGGGAAATGGAGATGCTCCACTTTGGGCATCACGGCTACCCGCTGATCTGTCTGCCCACCAGCAACGGGCGTTTTTTTGACGTGGAAGATCGCGGCATCATCGCCAGCCTCAGCCATCATCTGGAGCAGGGCTATTTGCAGGCTTTTTGCGTGGAAACCCTGGATTGGGAGACCTTGTTCAACCGCCAGCTGGACTTGCCCCAACGGCGGGAGCGTTGGCTGTTGTTGGAGCAGCACTGGGTAGAAGAGCTGATCCCCTACGCCAAGGCCGAGGCGCAAAATGAGTTTCTGGTGGTGGCTGGGTTTTCCCTGGGAGCTACCCATGCTGTCAACCTCACCTGTCGGCATCCCGGCCTAGTGCGCCGTTGTTTGGCTCTGGGGGGGCCCTACGATGTGGCCGCTCTCGGCTCTGTCACCGGCTGGGATCCCCAACGGGCAGAGCAGGAGCTGTATTTCATCAACCCGCTGGCCTATATGTCCAACATGAGCCGGCAACTCTGGGATCACTTGGGCGGGCGCAACACCGAGCTGAAGCTGCTCACCGCTCGCCACGACCACTGCCTCAGCGACAACCTGCGTCTGGCGGAAGTGCTCAGCCGCAACGACATCCCCCATCAACTGGAGGTATGGGAGGGGAATCACGATTGGCCCACTTGGCAAGCGCAAATCCGCGCCTTCGCGTAGGATCCCTTGCAGGGAATAGCTTTTGAGAGAGCTTTGATGATTGAAGACTATTGGGTTGGCAGCCTGCACTTCAGCGAGCCTTTTGGGGACGATACTCTGGCCCGCCTCAACGCACTTCCCCCTATTCAAGCTCGCAACGGCCAAACTTACAAGATCCGGGCCGAACATGTCACCATTCACGAGGTGAACCTGGATTACCGCACCAAGTATCGCCTGATCCTGGATCGTTTCAGCTACCTTTACCCCCAAGCCATCGGCCTGTTCATGGGCTTTGCCTTTCGGGGGGTTTACCTCATCAACAACCCCTTTAGCTTTTATTACTACCTGCGCAACAAAGATGCTGCCTACATGGTGGTCAAAGAGCTGGGGATCTCCATCCCCAAAACTTACATTCTGCCCCCTAAAGAAGCCCCCGCATTGAAAGCAGAGGACTTTAAGTATCACAAGTTTTTCGATTGGCAGGGGATGGCGGAAGATCTGGGCTGGCCAATTGTGATTAAGCCGGCGGAGGGGCGAGAGGCCATTGGAGTAGAAATAGCCCACAACATGGAGCAGCTCCTCTATTTTTACGACCGCTCTGGATCTCAGGTGATGATGATCCAAGAGAAGGTCAAAACCCCTTACCCTTGGCAGATTCGCGCCCTCTGCATTGGCCGAAAGATCATTCCGATCAAGTATATCTTTCGCAAGTTCGATGCCAGCGAATATCTGTTTGATCCAGAATTTCTCACGCCGGAAATGGGCCAGAAAGTCATCAATACCTGTCGGATTATCAATCGAGTTTTGGGCTATGAAATGAACTCGGTGGAGCTATTCATCGACGAGCAGGGAGAGCTGCAGGCCATCGACTTTAACAATCCGGTGCCCGATGGGCGGCTCAAGGCTTTGGGAGAGATCTTCTACAACGATTACCAGCAGGCCCTTTGCGATTTGGTCTTGGACATCGTGCGGGAACAGCGTCCTTTCGACTTCCTGCCCCCAGATATCAACCGCTTTGCCCACATTGCCCGACGGGCCGATCTCACCCGCGAGCAGAAGTTTCAGATGGCTTTGGAATTGGCCAACCGTTACTACGAGCCCAGGGATCCCGATTAAAATCAAACCAGAACCCACAAGTGTGGTTTTCCGCTGGGGAAGTTGTGGACGGGCAAAGGAGCAGCAGCGTGGTTTCCGACCCCGCTTCAGGGTGGTCCATAATCAAGCAGGCGCAGGGATCCTGCCAGGTGCTGCATTTGGCGGCGGGGGATCCCCTCTTGAGTCGACAAGAGCATTGGGGGCCTTTTCCCAGCCAAGCTGAGGCGATTGGGCGGCGGGTTGGTCTGATCCAGGCAGGCAAATGTCAACCGGCTTGAAATGGCGCTGGTGCCACGATATTCGCGAGATCCCAGCAGGGGCCTGGCACGCCTTGCAAACGGAGCGCACCTCTCCTTTTTTGGAATACGAATGGTTGCACAGCCTAGAGAGCTCAGGTTGTGCCAGCCGCAGGACAGGGTGGCTGCCCTGTCACTTGTTGGTGGAGGCGGACGGCCAGTTGGTTGCTGCTGCCCCCTTGTATTTGAAAAGCCACAGCCAGGGGGAGTTTGTCTTTGACCAAGAATGGGCTGCAGTTGCCGGCCAATTGGGGGAACGCTACTACCCGAAGTTAATCGGCATGGCCCCCTTCACCCCGGCCACGGGCTATCGCATCCTCGTCCATCCCGAGTATTCGGAAGCAGAGGTGTGGTCGTTGATGCTGGCAGCCATTGACCGGTTTTGCCAAGAGAAGGATATTTCGGTGTTTAGCTTGCTTTATGTAGATCTGGACTGGCGGACTCAATTGGAGTCGGATGGATTTACGCCCCGGATCACCCACAACTACCAGTGGCACAACCCCGGCTACCGCTCTTACGAAGACTTTTTGAGCCAGTTCAATGCCAACCAGCGGCGCAACATCAAGCGAGAGCGGGCTGCAATGGAAAAAAGCGGCCTAGAACTCAAGATTTACACAGGAGAGGAGATCACGCCCCGCCTGTTGTCTCTCATGTACGACTTTTACAGCAACACCTGCGCCCAATTTTGGAACTGGAGCAAATATCTCAATCGCCGCTTTTTCGAGTCTCTCTATCCCGACTATCGGGAGCGAGTTGTGCTGGTGGCCGGGGAACGGAATGCAGAAATTGTGGGGATGTCTTTTTGTATTCGTAAGGGAGATCGCCTGTTCGGGCGCTACTGGGGTTGTCGGGAGGAGGTGAAGTTTTTGCACTTTAACGTTTGCTACTACGAGCCCATTGCCCTCGCCATCCGAGAAGGGATCCGCAACTTTGATCCCGGCGCAGGGGGATCCCATAAGATTCGACGGGGATTTCCGGCCACGCCTGTGTACAGCTACCACCGCTTCTATAGCCGAAGGCTGCAACAGGTTTTGGTGCCCTACCTGAACCGGGTTAACCCTCTCATGTTGGCCGAGCTGGAGAATGTGAATCAAAACGAGGTTCCTTTTCGAGAAGATGTTTTGCCTTCTCTATCTGCTTTGACCAAGGAGTGAACCACTTCATTGGATGGGGTTTTCAATCCCGTAAGCAGTTGGCGGCTGACATGCTTTTTGCCTTGCTACAGCTTTTTCCGGCAATGCTGACTCCAGCCAACACGACCTGACCTATGGTTATAGTTATTTCGAATTTCGGCGAAACAGCCTAATGGAACATCCGATCCCTTCCGGCCTTCCTGATCCCGTTAAACCTGGGGATCTCTTGGCGTTGGAGGTCACGGCCCTGACCCCCCAGGGAGATGGCATTGCCCACACGGTAGGACTTGGACAAGGGCGAGTGGTGTTTGTGTCCCAGGCGGTGCCCGGGGATCAGGTGGTGGCCCAAATAACCGAGATCAAGCGCAACTACTTGGTCGGGCGAATTCGGTCGCTGATTTCTCCCTCTCCCCAACGGGTGCGACCAGCCTGCATTGTGGCGGACAAATGTGGTGGCTGCCAATGGCAACATGTCAGCTATGCCCAGCAATTGGCCACCAAGCAGCAAATCCTCAGGGATGCACTGGAGCGGATTGGCGGTCTGACTCTGCCGCAGCCTGTCCCCATTTTGGGATCCCGGCAGCCGCTGCGCTATCGCAACAAGGTCACCTACCCCATGGCCAAACCGGAGGGCCAGCCCTTGCGCATGGGCTACTACCAACGGGGCAGCCACCGCCTGGTGAACCTCAACCAATGCCCCGTGCAAGACGAGCGGCTGGATGTGTTCCTGAGGGAAATCAAGCGGGATCTCCAAGAAACGGGCTGGAGTGTCTACGACGAAAGTCGTCACCAAGGTCATCTCCGCCACTTGGGTTTGCGCATCGGTCGCCGTACCCGCGAGGTGCTCCTGACCTTGGTCAGTTGCAGTCGTCGCCTGCCCCATCTGGAAAGCTGGGCCGAACGCTGGATGCAGCGCTACCCTGACCTGGTGGGGGTCTGTCTCAATCTCAACTCGGCCCGCACCAATGCCATCTTCGGCCCGGAGACTGAGGTGATTGCCGGTCGGGGGTCTTTGCGGGAGGAATTTGCCGGTTTTTCCCTCTGGATCGACAGCACCTCTTTCTTCCAGGTCAACACAGAGCAAGCAGAAGCCTTTTTTACCTGGATAGCCGACCAACTGAACCTGCGGGGAGAGGAAACCATCCTGGATGCCTACTGTGGCATCGGCACCTTAACCTTGCTGCTGGCGCAACGGGCGAAACGGGCGATGGGGGTGGAAGCTTTGCCGGAAGCGGTCGCCCAAGCCCGCTACAATGCCCAGTTCAACGGTATCGCCTCAGCCCAATTTTTCCAGGGCACGGTGGAACAGGTTTTGCCGACCCTGCCCCCTGCCGACATTGTGGTGCTGGATCCGCCGCGGCGCGGCTGCGACCGCCAAGTGCTCGAGACCCTAAAGCTGCGACGACCACCACGCATCGTCTACATTAGCTGTCACCCTGCCACTTTGGCGCGAGACTTGCAGATCCTACTGGCAGAGGGATCCTATCGCCTTACCCAATGGCGGGCGGCTGACTTCTTTCCCCAAACCGGGCATGTGGAGGGGGTGGCCTTTTTGGAGCGAGTTTGAAGAGTACGCACCCTGACCAAAAGGCGCGGCAAGCCCCGTCCTTCAGGGCGGGGAAGGATAGCGCCGACCGTAGCCGACGCCCTTTAAAAACGCAGTGTCGGCCAT
>NZ_JBSSDE010000026.1:0-44949 GCF_054060435.1 Thermostichus sp. MS-CIW-34
TCTACTATATCCCTCTCAATGACTTTTGCCAAACCGCCTAAAGCTCAGTAAATTCAGCAAAGTTCAGGGTTTTGGGGGTTAGAGGCATGCTCCACCCCCTCTGGACTGCGCCAGCGTTCCCAAATGCCGGCAAAGGCAAATACCGGTCGATCCACCAGGTGAAACCAGTAGGGTTGTCTGCCCTTCTTGGCCGTACCTGAGTCGGCCCACTCGTAGAAACCATCGGCCGAGATCAAGCAGCGACGACGGCGGAAAGCTTCGCGGAAAGAAGGCTTCTCAGCTACTGTCTCAGCTCGGGCATTGATCCAGCCGGCCTGAGGAGCTCGGCTCCAGCTGGGGATCAAGCCCCAGCGAAAATGGGTTGCCTCGCGCTGAAGGGATCCCGCCACCACCGCCAGCACCGGCTGAGAAGGAGCGATGTTATACCGGGGGACAGCTGCCCTTTCTTGGGCTGCCACCGGCAAGCCGAAATGCTGCATCAGCACTTCTGGCGCCACTCCCAGGCTAAACCGTCCACACATGCTTGTCCCCCAGTCGCTCACCCCAAATGGCCTGCCGACAGGATCCCCTAAACCTTGGTGGAAATGCCCAGCAACTGCAGGATCCCGCGCAGGGGAATCTCCACCCACTCGGGGCGGTGGTTCAACTCATAGCCCAGCTCGTAAATGGCTTTTTCCAGCAGATAGGCGTCCAACAACACCTCTATCTCTTGCAGGCTGCGGGGCAAAAAAGCCGCTTGGGAAGCCACCTGCAGATATTCGGCCAAAAAGCCCGCGCAGACCCAGCGGTGCCAAAACTGGGCCCACCGCATCATGTCGGGGCAGTGGTCGGCGCAGACCAAGCCGCTCTCCAGTTGCTGGCGCAAAGCTGTGTGGACAGCATAGTGGAAGGATCGCAACATCCCCGCCACATCCCGTAAGGGGCAACGCTTGAGACGCCGTTCGCCCAAAGAGCGGGCCGGCTCCCCTTCAAAGTCGATGATGACAAAGTCTTTGCCGGTAAACAGCACCTGGCCCAGGTGATAATCCCCGTGGCAGCGGGTACGCAGGGCAGTGATCTTCCGCTCCAGGATCAGGCGGAAGCGGCTCATGATTTCCCCTTCTTGGTCGCAAACAGCCCGAGCCAAGTTGGCCTCTGCTTCCGGCAGCTTGGGGAGCTGCTTATAAGGACTCCGTCCCGCTGACGCGAACAGCAGCGGAAACACCTGCCCCACCAAGTTGCGCATGGACTGGTAAACGGAGCGCTGGTACAGGCTGGAGAAAGGCTCTGGGGCAAAGTCTTTGTTCTCCGTAAAGGACTCCGTCCCGCTGACGCGAGCGGCAGCCAGGGCGATGTGCAGCTCGGCGGTGCGCTTGGCCAAGATCCGCACCGATTCTAGGTAGCTGCCGATGGTGGCGTAGGCCAGCTCCGGCAAGGGCTGTTGGGAAAGCTCCAAGAAGGATCCCTGCGGCACGGGCACGGGATCCACCTCTGGGTAGTGAACCAGCACCGCCTCAAAAAATTGCCCCAGGCTGTCCAGGGTGTAGTGCCAGGCATCTCCCTCGTTGGGGATGTACTCCTGCAAAATGGCCAGGGTAATGGGCTGATCGGCGGGATCAAACCCACGGGCCCCGCGACGACGGCGATACTCCAGGGATCCCAGCAGCCGTGGCACGCGCACCTGGGGATGGTGCTCCAGCAGGTAGCGGCCTATCTCCAGCTCTGGGTTTACCCCCTCGGCCACCCGGTGGTAGAGCTTGAGGAGGTAGTGGTTGCCATAGACAACGGAGGTGTAGCTCTGCTCCGCCTTGAGGAGGCGGGGTTCCAGGTCATGCTCAAGGGCAGCAAAGCTAGTGGCCCAGAGCTCTCCCTGACGGTGACGCAGGCGGCCCTGCTGGGCAATTAGCTGCAGCAGCCGCAGCAAGAAGCTTTTGTCAGCCAGAGCGTTGAAAATTACTCCCGCCGGCCCTCCGGCCACTTGCACAGGGAGGATGACCGCCTGGGGCATCTCTAGGCGCAGGTGTACGGCTGCTTCTTGGGTGGCATAGCCCACAGGGAGAGAGTAGAGCTGCGTATCGCCCTCGATAAACTCGGCCTGGAGAAGCAAGATCTGGCTGCCCAGCAAGGACTCCTCTTCTCGGCGGCAGGGGATAGCCTGCAGGATATGGATCGCCTGGAGCTGGCGGTTTTGGGAGCCAAACCAACGACAGCGGTAGAGGTAGTCCACCAAGACTGCCTCCAGCTGCTTTTGGCTTTCCCCTTGCAAGAGACTGTCCCAACTACCACTTTGAACAACCAGAGGACTACCACTTTGAACAACCAGAGGGACCAGGCGTTCCTGCTCCTCCGCTTTGCTGGGGCTGAGGTGGATGGTCTCCGTTTTGGGCTCAAGGGAAAACCAGTAAAAGGAATGGGGGCCTAGCGTTAGGAAATAGGGCAGTCGCCCAATAGGGGGAAACTCGGTGTGGCCAAAGATCTCCACCGGGATCAATCCTTCCCACGGCGATAGATCCAGCCCCACCCACTGGGCGTAGCGGGAGAGGTTGGCCACCACCAAGATGCGCTCATCGCCAAAGGCCCGCATAAAGGCAAGCACCTTGCGATTTTCCGGGTGGAGCAGCTCAAAGGAGCCGCGGCCAAAAGCTTGGAATCGCTTGCGCACGGCGATGAGCCGCTTCATGGTCCACCACAGGGAATGGGGGTTGTTTCGCTGCGCCTCCACATTGACAGCTTCGTAGTGGTACTCGGCGTCGATGACGATGGGCAGGTAGAGCTTCTGAGGGTTGGTCCGCGAAAAGCCGGCGTTGCGGTCGGCGCTCCACTGCATGGGGGTGCGCACGCTGTTGCGATCCCCCAGGTAGATGTTGTCCCCCATGCCGATCTCGTCCCCGTAGTAGATGACCGGCGTGCCGGGCAGAGAAAACAGCAGGCTGTTCATCAGCTCGATGCGGCGGCGGCTGTTGCCCAGCAGGGGGGCCAAGCGGCGGCGGATCCCCAGGTTCACCCGCGCGTTGGGATCCTTGGCGTACACCTGGTACATGTAGTCCCGCTCCTCGTCAGTGACCATCTCCAGGGTGAGCTCGTCGTGGTTGCGCAGGAAGAGGGCCCACTGGCAGGTTTCAGGAATGGGAGGGGTTTGTTGCAGGATGTCAATGATGGGGAAGCGATCCTCCATCTGGATGGCCATAAACAGCCGTGGCATGAGGGGAAAGTGGAACTCCATGTGGCACTCGTCCCCATCGCCGAAGTAGGCCACAGCATCTTCTGGCCACTGGTTGGCCTCCGCCAGCAGCATGCGGCCAGGATACCTTTGGTCAATGTGTCGGCGCAGAACCTTGAGAAAGGCATGGGTCTCCGGTAGGCTCTCGCAGGTGGTGCCCTCCCGCTCGTAGAGATAAGGCACCGCGTCCAGCCGCATGCCATCTACCCCCAAGCTCAGCCAAAAGTCCACCACCTCGAACATGGCTTTTTGTACGGCGGGGTTGTCGTAGTTGAGATCTGGCTGGTGGGAGTAAAAGCGGTGCCAGTAGTAGGCCTTGGCCGCTGAATCCCAGGTCCAGTTGGAGGCTTCAAAGTCTTGAAAGATAATGCGGGCCTCTTTGTACTTTTCGGGGGTATCGCTCCAAACGTAAAAGTCCCGCTCGGGGGTGCCGGGGGCAGCTCGTCTGGCCCGCTGAAACCAGGGGTGCTGATCCGAAGTGTGGTTGAGGATGAGCTCAATGATGACGCGGATCCCCCGCTTATGGGCAGCCTCCAGAAAGATCTTGAAGTCTTCTAGGGTGCCCAAGTCAGGGTGAACACTGGTAAAGTCAGAAACGTCGTAGCCGTCATCTTTTAAAGGCGAGGGGAAAAACGGCAGCAGCCAGACGGCTGTAATCCCCAGTTCTTGCAAGTAGTCCAGCTTTTCGGTCAGGCCCTGGAAGTCGCCCACGCCATCGCCGTCGCTGTCGAAAAAGGCCCGTGCCGGCAGCTCGTAGATGATTGCATCTTTGTACCAAAGGGGGTCGTGGGTGAGGGGGGAGATGAGGCTGCGCAGAGGGGCTCGGATCATCATGTCGGTCATGTCGGCAACAGAGACAGGATTGGGACACCTTGGCAACCCTAGCCGTTGAATGGGGATCCCCTCAATAGGCTACAGCCTTCTCTTGGGTGCCAGGGATCCCCGGCGTCGGTTCAGGCAATGCCACTCCGCTTCTGGGCTTCCTTGCGGGAGACGGCCACGTGGCGCAGGCCGGCCCGGAGCAGCTCCTGCTCGATCAAGGCAAAAAACCGCTGCCGATCCCCGCTTCTCACCACCGCCAAATGATGGGCTTCCGCCAAGGCGATGGGGTAGCCAAAGCCCTTGTGCACTTGGCTCAGCACCCCTGCCAGAGCCCGCTGCAGCAACTCCGCATCCTGGACCACCCAAGCGGGAAACTCCAGGCGAGCAATTTCGGCTTGGCCCAGGGATCCCTCGCCAACATTGAGGTAACAACAGTGGACGTGGTGTTCCCCGAAGGCGTCCAACACGCTGGCGCCGCTGCGCCAAAGGGGGCTGCGCTCTCCCGGCTGCAGCAGGGATCCCCAAAAGACGCGGTCTGCCAGGGGGGCGAAGGGATGGCAGGGAGGAGACTTCTCGCCGGGACAGTAGCGGTAGCAGTCACAGCCCAGGTACGGGCACAGCCCCAAGCGCAGGTAGTTGAGGGTTTCGCTGCTGCGGGAGGCGCTGATGTAGCCCACGAGAGGAATGCGGGCCGCCCGCAACTGCTCCAAGGTCGCCAGAATGGGATCCAACCAGGGGCGCCGGGCCGACTGGGGCAGAGGCTCCAGTCCCCAAGGGATTAGGGATCCATCCAGGAGCGCCAGCGTGGTGCGGCGACGGGGCACCGACAGGGCCAAACGAGCCAGCTCCTCCAGTTCCGCTTGGGAGCGTCGTAAGGCCAGTATCTCTTCCAGCCCCAACGAGGACTCCGTGCCGCTGGTAGGATTGCGTTCACCTGGGGTGCGCCGTGGGCGAGAGTCTCGCCGGTTAAGGGGGGCGCTCGGCAACCCTTCTGCCCTCCGCTCCGGGGAAGAGGAGTCTGAGTGCCGGGCAAAGGATTCATCTCCATACAGCAGCAGGGGCTGGCTGTCCAGGAGCGGCCACTCCTGGGTGCCGTAGTGGAGAACCACGCGCCCAACATTGATCAGCGAGCAGTAGGCAATCTCGTGGTGACTGGGCAAAATCTGGGATCCATCCGTGGCCACCACCGTGTGTCGCCCCTGCAGAGGCTCGACCTTGGGCAGGGATCCCCAAGCTTCCGGCAGCTCGGCAGGGCTGGCGCAAACAAACGACAGATGGGATCCCCACTCCACCCAGCGGGACTGCCAAACCTGCGGCTCCTGCTGCCAGCGCTCGAAAACTTGCCAGGCTTGGCGGAGGCGTTCTTGGCTGGCTTTCGACTCCTGTTGCAGGTGCCGGGTGAACGCAGGAATTTGCCCGCTCAGCTTAACCAGATCCAACATGATGGCCGCATCAGCCCTGCATGGCAATACGGCTGCCAGAAGCGGAAGAAGCCACATCTTGTCCTTCTGAGGAGTTGAGCAGCTCTTCCAGCGGAAACTCCCCATAGACCTCGCTGCTGTTGTTGGGACTCTCCTGCAGGCGAACCCGATGCAACTGCACCCCCAGCTCCCGCAGGGGCAGAGTCAGCAGCCGCTGGATGTAGAGGGCGATGTTTTCGGCAGTAGGCACCACCTGGGCAAAGTAGGGAATGTCTTTGTTCAAAAAGGTGTGATCCAGCGGCTTCACCACCTGCTCCTCGATCAGCCGCTGCAGGGCCGCCAAGTCCACGATCATCCCCGTGCGCGGGTCGATGGATCCCTTGACGGTGATCTCCAGGCCGTAGTTGTGGCCGTGGCCGTGGGGACGGGCACAGAGGCCGTAGATGGCGCTGTTTTCTTCAAAACTCAGGTGATCCAGAGCCAAGCGGTGGGCGGCGCTGAAATGGGTGGCAACAGTCAAGTAGGCTTGCATGGCTTCTCCTCGGTATTCGGCCCAAAGCTCAGGATCTTCGTACAGACGGACGCTGGTTAGGGGCAAGGCATCGGCCAGGCGTTGCCAAATCACGTAAGCGATAAACTCGGTAGTGGGCAAGGTTTGGGCAAACTCCGGCCAAGCTTGATTTAGATAAGCAAAGTTGAGATCTTGAATCACCCGCTGCCGGATCACCTGCTTCACCTCCGAGAGGTTGAGCACCATCCCATAGTCATCCACCTCACCACTCATGCCCACCTCCAGCACGTAGTTGTGGCCGTGGCCGGGAAAACGGGCATTGGGGCCAAAGCGGGCTAAGTTCTCGGCTTCTGAGAGTTCGGGCAACCAGTACCGATGGCTGGCGGCAAATTGCGCACGGCGGTAGATTGTACAGATTCTGGACATGAGTGGAGAGGAGAGCATCTGCCGGGGGATCCACCCTTTAGCTTGACACACTCCCCGGCCCAGAGGGTGGAAATTCTCAGCGGCCCTCAGCCTACCCTCCCAGTGGTCTTGCCGTCATCTCTGTCCTGCGCCAGGTCAGGCACTTGCCCTGCCGACCGGGTCGGCCTGTGCATACCCTCATTTCCCAGAAAGCATTTCGAGCAAGGTTTTGGCGGCATTGTGTCCTGAGAGCCAAGCCCCCTCTACGCGCCCTCCGGCGCACCAATCGCCGGCACAAACCAAAGGCAATCCCTCAGCAGCGGAAACCGGCACACGGGTGCTTAAGCTGGCCAATCCCGTGGTTTCCAAAGGCAAAGCGTAGCGCCAACGGTGCACCTGCATCCATTGTGGCGAAGCCAGCCAGGGATCCAGCCGTTGGGCTGCGTGGGCCAGCAATTCTCGACCGGCCTTTTCCAGCTCAGAGGGGCCGGCCTCCAAGTACAGAGATGACCACTCCGCCCCCCCATGCAAGACCACCACAGGCGGGAGCGGCTGCAGGCGCTTGCTGCTGTCCAGTCCCAGCCAGGCCAACATCGGATCCTCCAAGCACTTGATCCCCTTCCAAGGCGGCGTATGCTCAGAGTAGCCCGCCAAAACCGCAAGGCAGGGTTGATACTGGGCGGATTCCAGCAGAGGCAACAGGTTTTCAGCCGAAGGGATCCCTTCCCGGAGCAGGGGCAGCAACTGGGGGGCCGGAATTGTCGCCACCAGGGCAGCAGCCTCGTAGCATTGGCCGTTCTCCGCCCTCAATTGCCAGCTTGTTGCCAAAGGTTTGAGACTGACCACACGAGTTTGGGTGTGTACCGACAGCGGGGCAGCCAAGTGTTTGGCCAGCATTGTCATGCCCTGGGGGCAAGCGTAGCGTGGTTTCTCGTCGTTGGGATCCTCTGGGCGCAGCCCTTCTCGATCCAGCACATGCAGCGAGCGCGTCCATTCCGCCAGCAGCCCCAGGCCCAGCAGCTCCTTCACCCAGCGATAAAAGCCATCCGAATCGGCAGTCAGGTATTGAGCCCCATGATCCACCGGCACCGTTTGCCCAGCATGTTCAACTCGACGGGTGGCCATGCGCCCGCCCAAGCCTGCCGATTTTTCCAGCACCAGAACCTGGAGCCCTGCCCGCAGCAGTTGCCTTGCACACACCAAGCCGGCCACTCCGGCCCCAATAATAATCACATCAGCGGATTTTGGGCTTGTCCCCTCGGAGGGCGTTACCGCTGCCTGGGTTGCTTCGCCTAGCATACTGAGCCTGCCAGCTGTGACCGGATCCGCACGTTCAGCTCCCGCCTCTGCCGAAGGGGTTGTTGCCCCTCTCTCCGAAGAGCTTGGCTTCTCCCTTGATGGCAGCCTTGATGATGTTGTAGGCAGCCCAGGCAACCACCAAAACAATGGGCGACAGAACGATCAGCGGACGGAGATCAATGTCCATGGTTTTCATCCCCCCCTAACATAGATTGATTTACCGACTGCTTGGAACAAGAGCCTCCAGGGTTGGCCACCGCCAGAATCCCGATGGGGTGAAACCGTTTTCGACTCTGGATCCCGCATAAGCTGAGGTGCAACTCTGGAAAGATGGCTAAGTCCAGAATAAACCCAAATGGGGATCCCTACCGGCTAGACTTTGCCCCATCTGGGCTGCCAAGGCGGGAGCCAACAGGCCCACACTGAGAATCGCGTCCAGAACTAGCGCACCCACCAGGGATGTGCAATCGACCCCGATCACCTGACTAACTGCTGCCCAAGCCCGCAACTTGGATCTTAATTCTGGGCTCTTTCTCAGTTGCTGTAGATTTTGCCCAAGGCAGCCGGCGGACGAGTGCGGCGGGCGCGGCCCTGCATTCCCGATAGAACCCCCATCGTCAACACAAAGGGCAACGCCTGGATCAACACGGGTGGCATCACATCTCCCCCTTGCAGTTGAATGGCCAGGGCGTCGGTGGCCCCAAACAACAGCGTCGCGCCCAGGATCCCGAAGGGGTGCCACTTGCCAAAGATCATCGCTGCCAAGGCGATAAGGCCCTTTCCTGCTGACATGTTGCGGACAAACTGGTTCAAAAAGCCAATGGAAAGGTAGGCCCCCGCCAGGCCCCCCAACAGGCCGGAGAGCAGCACCGCCGCGTAGCGCATACCCAGGACATCCACCCCCATGGTGGCAGCAGCCTGAGGATGCTCTCCCACCGCTCGCAGCCGCAAGCCCCAGGGTGTTTTGAACAGCAACCACCAGGAGATTGGCACCAACAGAAAGGCCAGATACACCAAGGGGCTAAACCCATGCCACAGCGGCAGCCGATTGACAATTTCTTGAGAGTTGGTGGTGTTGCCGTAGAACGATTGCAGCACCAGCGAAGGCACGCTCATGGCCAACAGGTTGATGGCAGTGCCGCTGACAATTTGATCGGCTCTGTAGCGGATGCACATCAGCGCATGCACAAAGGCAATGGCCACCCCCCCTAAGGCGCCGGCCAACAAACCCACCCAAGGGATCCAACCCACCTGAGCTGCTGGAGTCTGGGCCAGAAGGGAAGCTTCCAGGCGTTGGGTGGTTACCGCCGCCGCCAAAGCCCCAAACAAGATGATCCCCTCCAGGGCAATATTGACCACGCCGCTGCGTTCGGAGTACATGCCCCCCAAGGCCGTGAGCAACAGAGGGGTAGTGGAGCGCAGGGTAGCCGGGATCAAAGCCCAAAACAGAGTTGCCATATTGCTCCGCAGCGCCAGCGCAAACGAGATCTCCGCTCAGAGGTACTCAAGTTGAGCGTTCATCGCAGTCCATTTCCACCTGGGCTGCCTGCAAGGGATCCGTGAAATAGCCGGGCAACAGGCCGCCTGCAGCAATGAAAAGGTGTAGGTGATCAAGTCCAGTTTGGTGCTCAGCTTTACAAAAAAAGGCGAATCGGGCGAGGAGCCCAGGCCGGGCCGCAGCAACCCCACCACCACCGCCCCTGCTGCCACCGCCGCCCCCAAGGCACTCAGGGGTACGATGATCTGCCGCTGCCGCACCAAAAAAGCTTTTCCTCCCGGCAACTGCAGCCGCCCCAGCAGCAACAGCAGCAGGGCATAGGCAAAGCTGGCATAGCCAGCCAAAGAAGGGCTGAACCGCCGCAACGGCAACCGAGCCGGCGGGATCCCCTCCGCCAGGGCCGCCCCATTCACCGCCCCCACTGCCCCATAAAACCAGAGCAAGCCCAGCCCAAATAGAACCAGACCGACCACTCCCAAGCTGTACAGCCAGCGGGCCCGCACTTGCCGCTCCTTGATCCCCAGAGCCAGACATGACAACAGCGCCAACAGCACCCAGGCCCAGCTCAACCCTGGGATCCAACCCACCGCCAAAGTCTCCGGGATTCCCAACTGCTGCGGGTCGATGAGGCCAAAGGTTCCCGCCAGCACCCCTGCTCCGCCGAACTCCCGCCTCAGCATCCACTCAGCATCCACTAAGGGCAGAGCAAAAACAGCAAAACGGCGCTCAGATTGGTCAGCAACAGCAGCATGGGCAGAGATTCAGCAAAACCAAAGGGAATAATCCGAAAAGATAGCAGCCAGCCCTCTTCTCAGCTCCTCAGCTCAAGACACTTCTCACGGGAAAGTGTTCCGCACCTCTGCTGCGGACAAGGCCAGTTGGATCTGTTCTGGCCTCAGGTCTCGAATCAAAGTGGTGCGCAGAGGTGCTGGGATCAAAATCGCGTGTGAGCAAATCTGCCAAAGCTGCCTGCTGCTCTGGCGTAAGCCGCCGCAGATAAAAATCCAACTGCCGGCTCACCGTGCCATTGTGAGCAAACTGGGCCAGATCCTCCACGGGCAAGGAGAACTCAATCAAACAAAGGCGGCAGAAACACCCCCAAGCGCTCTGCACCCCCCATCTGGCCCAGACCGAAGAAAACTGTCCCCAATCCCAGAGCCAAGGCCAACAGTCTCCGTGGCCAGTTCATGCCTAGAGTACTCCCTTCGAACTGGGGATCCCTTCTTGTCGGCGGGGATCCCGTTCTACAGCCATGCGCAGGGCACGGGCAAACGCCTTAAAACTGGCCTCGACAATGTGGTGGGCGTTGAGACCGGCAGCTTGGCGAATGTGCAAGGTAAGCTGGGCGTGGTTGACCACCGCCTGATAAAACTCCCGCACCAACTGGGTTTCGTAGCGGCCAATGCGCTCTGTGGGCAGCTCCAGGCCATAGCTGAGGTGAGGGCGACCCGAAAAATCCAGCACCACCTGCACCAGGGCTTCATCCAAAGGCGCCCAAAAATGGCCGAAGCGATGAATGCCCCGCCGATCCTGCAAAGCCTGCGCCAGAGCCTGTCCCAGCGTGATGCCCACATCTTCGTTGGTGTGGTGATCGTCGATGTGCAGATCCCCTATGGCCTTGATCTGCAAATCGATCAACCCGTGGGTGCTGAGCTGGGCCAGCATGTGATCCAAAAAGGGGATCCCAGTATCGATCTCATGGCGCCCGCTGCCATCCAGGTTCAGATGAATTTGGACATCCGTTTCTCCAGTGCGACGGTGAACAGAGGCCGTTCTGGGCTGGAGCAGGCGCGAGGAGTCGAGGGCAGTCATGGGAAAAGTATCGAAGCAGGCGGGAAGTCCCAGCTCTAGGATCGCACAAGCCCGCCGCCATCGACACCTTCACCCATGCAGCAGGTGAGAATCCCTTCTCTGCCGGGGATCCTGATCCCAGCCCCCTGGACACGGGGATAGGTGTGACAGGGATCCCCTACAGGCAAGCCGGTGGGGCCGATCCTCTGCGCCCTCACCCCTTGGGAGAGGGGAGCTAGCAGGTTCAGCGGGATTTGAAATAGCCTATAAGACAGCTTCTCCCGAAATCGCTGTAGATTGCTGAAGGAAATTGTTGAAAAGGGGGTTGCCGTTTGCAAGATTGGCAGCAGATTCAGCGCGCCCTCAAGCAACACTGGGGTTACGAGAGGCTGCGCCCACCCCAGGATCAGGTGATCCGCGCTCTGCTGGACAAGCGCGACGCGCTGGTGGTGTTGCCGACGGGGTTTGGCAAATCCCTGTGCTTTCAGCTAGTAGCCCTGCTGCAAACAGGGGTGACGCTGGTGGTCTCGCCCCTGATCGCCCTGATGGAAGACCAAGTTCAGGATCTCTGGAAACGCAAGCTGCCGGCAGCCTGTCTCCACAGCGAACTGGATCCAGCCCTGCGCAAGCGGGTGTTGAAGGCCCTTGAGGAAAACCGACTGCGCCTGCTCTATCTGGGGCCGGAGACCCTATTCAGCCCCCCCGTTTGGCAACGGCTGCAACAGCCTCAGGTGCACATCAACGGCCTGATCGTGGATGAGGCCCATACGTTGGTGCATTGGGGGGGATCCTTCCGGCCCGACTACCGCCGTCTGGGATTGCTGCGCCCGGCTCTGGCCCCGGTGAAGCCCTCTTTTCCCATCGCCGCTTTTACCGCCACGGCTGACCCCCAAACCTGCAGCCGCCTCAGCCAAATCCTGGGGCTGCGGGATCCGGAGCACATTCGCGCCGATCCCCTGCGGGCCAATATCTCCCTCAATGTCGCGATAGCCTGGAGCCCGGCGGATCGCCGTCGTCGTCTGCTGCGATTCCTGGGCGAGAATCCCGGGTCGGGTCTGGTCTATGTGCGCACCCGACGGGATGGGGAAGAGCTGGCCGAGTGGCTGGGCCGACAGAACTTGAAAACCGCCACCTATCACGGGGGGCTGGAAGCGCGATCCCGCCGCCGGCTAGAACGATCCTGGCTGCAGGGGGAACTGCGCTTTCTGGTCTGCACCAACGCCTTTGGCATGGGGATCAACAAGCCGGACGTGCGTTGGGTGCTGCACTTTCATCCCCCGCCCACCTTGATGGATTATTTGCAAGAGGTGGGACGAGGCGGTCGGGATGGTGGCCCTTGCCGGGCCCTGATGCTGGTCTCGGAGCCGACGGGCCTGCTGGATCCCAGCGATCGCCGGCGCCAAGCCTATTTCTATTCCCAGCAGGAGCGCCTTCAGGCCCGAGCACGCCACCTGCTGCAAACCTTGCCTCAGCAGGGATCCTACGCCGACCTGCCGCCTGGAGAGGCACGGGTGGCCTTGGGTCTGCTGCAGGAGATGGGCTGTTTGCGGTGGCCGGATCCCTTTCACTTTCAGGTGTTGCACCGCCGTTGGCAGCCTTTAAGACGAGAGGATCCCTGGCAAGGGATGGAAGCCCTCATCCACGCCCGCGGCTGTCGGTGGCAGGCGATCTTGCCCTATTTTGGCTACCCTGGGGAGCAGCCCGGCCTGCCCTGTGGCACCTGTGACCGTTGTCGGCTTTCTCGTTAGCCCTCAACAGCCCGCTGCGAGCCGCAACCGGCAGGAGTGGTTATCATGATCTGCGTTTTCTGCAAAGGGAGCAGTTCCCCTTGCTGACGAACTTTCGGCTGTGCCTATGAGTGTTTCCGGATCTCCGCTTGAGGAACTGGATCGACCCTTATCCCTAGCTCGGCAGGTGGCGCAACTGTTGGTGGTGCCGGTCTCGGCCCGTCTGGGATCCCAGTCTCCTCCCCGAGAGATCCTCAAACGGCTTATCCAGGAGGTGGGGATCGGGGGCATCTGGCTCACGGATGGCCACGTGGCCGAGGCCCTGCTGCTGATCGAGGAGGCCCAGTCTTGGGCGGCTCTGCCCCTTTTGGTGGCAGCCGAGGTCGGGCGGGGGCTGGCCCTGCAGGGGGCGACCCCTTTCCCCCATCCTCTAGGGTTGAGCCGCCTGGGGGCGGAAGCCGAGCGCTGGGCCGAGCAGTGGGGGCGGATCACGGCGCGGGAGGCGGCGGCCATCGGCATCAATTGGTTGCTCAGCCCGGTGGCAGAGCCGCTGGGGGAAGGGGCGCTGGCGGAGGATCCCCTGTCTGCTTTGCAACTGGCGCGAGCTTTTGTGCGCGGATGTGAGCAAGCCACCCCGGGCAGCACAGGCGGGATCCTAACCACAGCCAGCTCTTTTCCGGGCAAAGGCTGGAGGGATCCGGTTCAGGCCGGACTGAAGCCATCCCCAAAGACAACAGACACCCCCTGGTGCCCCCGATTAACCCTGACCCTAGCCCAGCTCCAAGAGGGACCTTGGCTGCCTTTTCGAGGTTTGGTGGAGCAGGTGGGGGCGATCTTGGTTTCCCACGTGGTGCTGCCGGAGTGGGATGAGCGCTGGCCTATCACCCTGCTGCCGGGGCGGCTGACCCAACTGCTGCGCCAGGAATGGGGGTTTGGTGGGCTTATCGTCGTGGATAGCCTCGATCAAGGCTGCTTGGCAGAGCTGGCCAATGCTAACGGGCCCAACTCATTGGCCGTGCGGGCTTTCCAGGCCGGTGCCGATCTGATTCTGGCCCCCCCCGATCCAACGGCATCCTTGGCAGCCGTTTTGGAAGCGGTGCAACAGGGATCCCTCAGCACAGACCAGCTTGCCCAGTCGGTGACGCGGGTGCTGCGGGCCAAACAGCGACTCCTACCTGCCGCCTCAGCTCTCCTCAAACAGGTGTGGCCGGCCTTGGCGGAAACGGATTTCAGCACCGTTGGCGGATGGATGGGAGCCAAGGATCCCACAGATCCAGCCCTCAACCGTGGCTCTCCAGCCGAGCAACTGAAGCCTTTGCTGTTGGGGGATCCCATCTCCAAGGACAAGGACTCCGTTCCGCGGACGCGAACGGCGTTGGGAAAGTTGTTCAACAGGCGCTCCCACCTGACCTCTGCTCTGCACAGAGCCGCACAGCTAGGATCCCTCTTGGCCGAGAAGGATATCGCCCCCTGTCAAGCGGCTATGGCCCGCGGTGGCGTGGAAGGAGGCCGGCCCCTCAGCCCGCCCGCAGAGCCCGGATGGTTGAACTGGATCTGGCAGGATCCCCCCTTGGGTGCTGCCGATGTGCAGTTGCAGTCTCCCGCCCTCCATGTTCCGGCTGCCCTGGGCATGCTTCCTGTGCTCAGCGATGCCCTTACCCCCCTGCCTTGGTTGGAAGCCGCTCTAGACAACGCCCCAGGGTTGATTTTCCAAGGTTTCCTTGGGAATCCCTTGCCCAACTATGTGCTGGATTGGCTGCAACAGCATCGGGAGCGGGTGGCAGCCGTCGTCATTTATGGTAATTTATCTCTCTACCGCCGCCTGCAGGCGCACTTTCCATGGGCCAATGCCATCCACAGCCTCAACCGGGATCCCTGGGCCCAAGCGGAGGTGATGGGGCGGCTCTTTCCCAACCGTTCCCCCTCAGAGGGATCAAAGTCTCACGTGGCCCAGCCAACCATTAAGAAAAAGTAAATACCTTTACAGATTATTGGCAGGGAAAGGCTCCTGAGTTATCGTGTTGGTTGAAATGTAAAAGATTGAAACGGTTTCTCTCAGCGTTGTCTGTGCCTCCCTCCCTCTCAGACACTCCTCAATCCTGCAGCAGCCAGTCGTCAACTGGCAGTTGGGTTGAGTTTGAGCAAAAGCGACTTCAACCTCCATCCCAACGACGTTTACAACCCTTCCTCAAATCCTTGCAGCAGTTCTTTACAAGTGTCTGGTCTCAGAAAACTCGGCTGGGTCTTGCCCTCCTCGGCCTAGGGCTGGCGATATTGACCTGGGCTTGGCTAAGTGCTGAGGCTCGTCTGGATCCCTACACGGAAGCCGTCCTCAGCTTACAGGGGCAGGTTAGCCATGGTGCATCCTTGTTTGCCCTCAACTGTGCAGCCTGCCACGGAGAAGAAGCGGATGGGCGAGTGGGGCCCAGTCTGCGGGGGGTGAGCAGCCGCCGCTCGGATCGGTTTATTATTCAGCAGGTGACCGGTGGCAAAACGCCTCCCATGCCCCAGTTCCAGCCGGATCCCCAGGAGATGGCGGATTTGCTCAGCTACTTGAAAACCCTCTGAGGCCGTTTCATGGGCCTGGCCCAGCAGCTTGCTTGCTATGCTCTCTGGCTGGCCGCCGTATTTGCTTTTGCGGAATGGCTGCGCTCCCGGCAGGTGGACGGGGAATGGGTGCGCAAGGCCATTCACATTGGTGTGGGCAATATCATTTTGTTGGCTTGGGCTTTGCAAGTGCCTCGCTGGCTAGGGGTGGGATTCTCTCTGGTGTTTGCCGGCTTGGCGCTGCTCTCCTACCGGGTGGCCATCTTGCCCAGCTTGAATGGAGTCGGTCGCCGCAGCTTTGGCACCTGTTTCTACGCCGTCAGCATTGGCCTGCTGCTGTTTTGGTTTTGGCGTCCCCAGCGACAGGTCTTCGCGGTGATCGGCATATTGGTGATGACGTGGGCCGACGCCTTGGCAGGGTTGGTGGGCAAAACTTGGGGCAAACACCCCTACCAACTGGGATCCATTCAAAAAAGCTGGGAGGGATCCCTGACCATGTGGGCGGTGAGCAGCTTGGTGATTGCAGCTCTGCTGCTGGGGTACTTTGGCTTCTCCCCCCCTTTGCTGGCCATCAGCCTCTTGGTGGGGGGGATAACCATGGGGTTGGAGGTGTTCTCTTGGTGGGGGTTGGATAACCTGACCGTGCCCCTGGCCAGTGCCGGCCTCTGTTTTGTTCTGCTGCAGATCCTCAACTATTTGTAACGCTTGCTACGGAACGTTCCTCTCCGGTTCCCGGCGGTATAGTGTGGAAACAGCCCTTGCTTCTCTTCGCCATGGCTGCAAGTCCTGCGCTGGCCTCTTCTGCCCCTCCCTCTCCCGCCCATATCTGTCCCCTTGCCCAGGCCTGCAGCTACCTAGATTGGGCAGCTGGCGAGCTGAAACTGGATCCCGGCTGGGTGGCGATCCTCAGCTAGAAATTGCAGGAGCCCCACACTGTACCCGTAGGGTCGGTGTCGGGAGGAATGCTATAATAATACTGCGGACACCAGAAACGGTTGTTTAAGGCACTGGTAACGGTCGATTGGGGGTGCTGTAAACCACCCCAGAGGCTCGTGGTTGGCTTGCTAACTGCAGGGCTACTAAAAGCCCGCTCCGTACCGCCTAGCGGTTGGTGTCGGGTAGTTTACGACCTGGAAATGCGCCCTTATGGGCATTCCCTACGGTGGGGCCAAAGGGGGGATCCCTATCGATCCGAGGCGTTATTCGGTCTCGGAGCTGGAGCGCATTACCCGCCGTTACACCAGCGAGCTGATCAAGGATATCGGCCCTGCAGAGGATATCCCCGCTCCAGACATGGGAACTTCTGCCCGTGAGATGGCCTGGGTGATGGATACCTATTCTATGAATGTCGGGCATGCGGTGCCGGGAGTGGTGACGGGCAAACCTCTCTCGATTGGGGGATCCCGAGGGCGAGAACTGGCCACCGGACGGGGGGTGATGATCACGGTACGGGAAGCCTTGGCCCGACGCGGTGGATCCCTGGCAGGGGCAACGGTGTTAATCCAAGGTTTTGGCAATGTGGGCGGGGCAGCGGCCAGCTTGCTGCATGAGGCGGGAGCTAAGATTGTGGCGGTTTCCGGCAGTTCTGGGGGCCTTTATAACCCCAAAGGACTGGATATCCCCGCCCTCAAAGCTTACATGAAGGAACGGGGAGGCCGCATGGCGGGCTTTCCACAGGCTGAGCCCATCAGCAACGCCGACCTGCTGGTGCAAAAAGCGGATGTGTTGATCCCTGCCGCTCTGGAAAATCAAATTACCGAAGCCAATGCCCACCAAATTCAAGCCCGGATTGTGGCAGAAGCTGCCAACGGGCCAACCACCCTTGCCGCCGACCGGATTTTGGAATCGCGAGGGATCCAGGTATTGCCGGATATCCTAACCAATGCCGGTGGAGTGGTGGTGAGCTATCTGGAGTGGGTGCAGGGACTCTCTTACATCTTCTGGGATGAGGAGCGGGTCAATCAAGAGATGGAAGGTCTGATGGTACGTGCCTTTGAACGGGTGGTGCAGGAGGCAGAACGGCGGCAAGTGTCGCTGCGACTGGCTGCCTACACCCTGGGGGTAGGCCGAGTGGCGCAAGCCCTACAGGATCGCGGCCTTTACCCGTAGACCGGGAACTCTTGGCTCAACAAGCCTACTTGCCAAGGTTCGATTGCCCTTTTCTCAAGCCCGACGGCGTTCTTGCTCTTCCTGCTGCTGCCATTGCTTGAGCAGCTCTTTTGCCGCCTGCGGGGTAAAGTAGTCCAGCTCCATCAGCTTACGGTAGGTCAGAATTTGCCGCATCTCCAGGGGCATGTCTGCTTTTTGGTAGAAGTAGCGAATGCGATTGATGTTTTGCTCCATTTCTGTAAACTCTTGCTCCCGCTTGATCTGCCTTTCCTGCTTGAGCACTTCATGGGGAGCGGACAGGCGGCTGTAGTTGGGGATCCGTTGCGTGCCTGTGGTTTTGCTGGCAGCAGGCAGACGGTGGCCTCCGGTTTGTCGGCTGTTGGCCTTGTTGGAATTGAAGAAGAAAGAGAGCATCGGCAAACCTCACACAAACAGATAAACGGCGGGAGCTTAACGCCAAGTCAACAATATCAAGTTTAGGTGAAGAAGCCTGTGATCCAGATCCTTCTTGGAAAAACCCGTACTTCCGGCGCGGCGCTGTATCTCTCCGCCTCTCCTACCCCCTCGGATGGTTGAGGAAAAGCTGGGGTTTGGCCTCAAGCCAATCTATTCATGAGTCCAGCCTACCGTGTTTACACGGAAAATGACTGAGATCACGTCCGAGAGTACAAGGTATTTAAGTATCTTCACGTCCTTTTGTTCGGGATCCCTGTATCGGATGTACTTTCCCGCAGGCCGCTACAGGTGGGATTCATCTCCGCTCAGCAGCCAAGTGACCGATACCCCCAACGCCTTGGCAAAGGCCACCAGTTCCTTGTCGATGACGCGCCGTTTTCCCTTTTCCACCTGGCCAATTTTGACGTAGTCCAACTGCACACCGTACTTGGCCAAGCGACCCGCCAGTTGATCTTGGGTGAGTTGCAGCTTCTCCCGTACCCAGCGCACCCGCTCCCCAATCAAGTTGGCCGATGGATGGTGCCGGTCGTTAGACTCCATAGGAGCAGAAAGCCGTAAATATTCTTTTCCAGACTGAGGAAGTTGAGGGATCCTCACATGGTAGCCTGAGCTGGCAAGGTTCCCTTTTCCTGGGATCCCACCCGGCAGCCGTTGAGCTGACTGGCTCAGGAACAATCTTATCTCAAGGTCTAGATCGAAAATCGCTTACCGCTTTTTGGCGAGCGACCCCTTGCCTGCAAAGACTTGGCGGACGGGACCCCTGCTGTTCCCGCATCCAAGCGGAAAAATCTCCGGACAAAAAAGAGGGGCATGATCGATTTTCGCTCGCAGCAGCAGCAGAAACCTTTTTAGACTGGGAGATGAAGTTCTCTCCTCACCTGGCTGTGGTTTTTTCTCGTCCTCATCCTGAACACTCTGTCTCTTCGCCTCAGGAGTTCGACGATCTCTGGTTCGACCCCGAGTCTGCCCCTCAAGACGACCTCGCAGAAGTTGACTCAGAGCCAGGGGCCGGCGGATCCCGGTTGAACGAGGACGCTGTCGATCACTACCTGAATACCATCGGTCGCGTGCCCCGCATCGATCACGCTGAGGAAATCGAGCTGTCGCGCAAAATTCAGCAAAAGCTCCTCATCGATCAAGCCCGGCAGGAATGGCGGCAACGGCGGGGGGAGGATCCCAGTGACGAGACTTTGGCCGAGGCCCTGCAGATTTCCGTATCCACCCTACGCTCCCGCATCCGACAAGGGGAGCAGGCTCAGCGCAAGCTGATCAACGCCAACCTGCGCCTGGTGGTCAGCGTTGCCAAGAAATACCTCAATCGGGGGGTGCCCTTTTTGGATCTGATCCAAGAGGGCAATATCGGGTTGATCCGGGCCACCGAAAAATTCAATGCGGAGCGGGGGTTTCGCTTCAGCACCTATGCTCATTGGTGGATTCGCCAAGGCATTACCCGTTGCATTGCCAATCAAGCACGGACGATTCGCCTGCCGGTACACATGGTCGACAAAGTGCGCCTGCTCAAGCGCACCAACCGCGAGCTGATGAAGCTGCAGGGGAGGCGGCCCACCGAAGCGGAGCTGGCAGAAGCCTTGGGCATTAAAGTCAAGAAACTGCGCATGATCCAGCAGGCTGCTGCTTTGCCC
This sequence comes from Thermostichus sp. MS-CIW-34, assembly GCF_054060435.1. Taxonomy (NCBI): domain Bacteria; kingdom Bacillati; phylum Cyanobacteriota; class Cyanophyceae; order Thermostichales; family Thermostichaceae; genus Thermostichus; species Thermostichus sp. MS-CIW-34. The sequence continues at coordinate 19,429 of NZ_JBSSDE010000026.1, forward strand.
CTGTCGCTGGATGTGCCGGTCGGCCAGGAAGGAGAAAGCCGCCTTGGAGATTTGCTGCAAGATGAGCGGCAAGAGCAGCCCTTTCAAGGGATCCTCGTGCAATCGATGCAGCAGGATGTGCGTTCTGCCATGCAAACCCTGAAGCCGATTGAGAGGCAAGTGCTGGAGTTGCGCTATGGGTTAGACGGGCAACAGGCAAGAACCCTGCGGGAGGTGGGGGATCACTTCAACCTAACGCGGGAACGGATTCGTCAGATCGAGCGGGATGCCCTGCGCAAGTTGCGGGTGGGATATTCTTCGCGGGCTTTGGCCCAGTACATTCGCTAGTGGCTACAGGCCTGGCAGACCGATTTCCGGGCCAGCTTCTGCCCAGGGATAGCCTTTTTTCAATCTTCTTGGGTTGAACACCATAGCCCCTTGCAGCGGCGATGATAAGGATCCCTTATCCCCTGAGCCTATTGGGGCTGATGACCCCCCGGCTACCTCATCTTCACGACCAGAGCCAGTGGGAAGGACTTTGGCAGCTAACCTCTTTGGTCGTTGAGGAGTTGGCTGATCGGTTTCCTCTGGCGCTCAGCTAGAAATCGCAGGAGCCCCGCACTGTACCCGTAGGGTCAGTGCCGGGAGGAATGCGCTTTGATGAAGTACAATGAACTTATGAGCCAAATCCTGACCATATCCTGCAAGCTCAAGGTGTCCCCGTCGCAAGCCGCTAAATTGGACGCGACGATGGATGCCTTTGTGCAGGCACTGAACTGGGTCAACCAGAACACGCCGGAGAAGATCGTCAATGCGGTCAAACTGCAGTCCCTTTGCTACTACGAGATTCGCGCCCGATTCGGCTTGTCCAGTAACTTGGCCCAGCAGGTCTGCAGACGGGTGGCCGGCGCCCGCAAAGTGGCGAGACAGCGCAACCGTCCAGTTAAAGAGTTCAAGCGTAGGTTCGCTACCTACGACGCTCGTATCTTCTCGTTCCGCGAGAAAGACTGGACAGTGTCGCTGACCACGGTGGAAGGGAGAGAACGCTTTGAACTAGCCATTGGTAACTACCAGAGGGGAATGCTGGCTGGCTCTAACCCCAAATCGGCCACCCTAGTCCAGCGGAAGGACGGCTCCTACTACATCCAGATTTGCGTAGAGAAAAACCCGCCCAAGCAACAAGATACCGACAGGGTGATCGGGGTGGACTTGGGCAGGACGGATATCGCCCATACGTCAGAGGGGGACAATTGGAATGGGCAGCAGTTGAACCGAGTCCGCGACCACTACTCCAAGCTGAGGGCGGCACTCCAACGCAAAGCCAGTAAGGGCACACGCAGTTCGCGGCGCAGATGCCGTCAACTGTTGCAACGGCTGTCTGGCAAGGAGAGACGCTTTCAAACGTGGGTCAATCATCGCATCTCCAAAGTTATTGTCTCCAGGGCAAAAGCTACCAACAGCGCTATCGCCCTGGAAGACCTGACAGGGATCCGGGAAAGGGTCAATCAACAGCCGCGGAGCAAAGCCGAACGGCGCAGGGCCAACGGTTGGGCGTTTTATCAACTCCGTCATTTTCTGGAGTACAAGGCTCTGCGTGCAGGGGTTGCCTTGATTCTGGTACCGCCTGCCTACACGTCGCAGACCTGCCACCGGTGTTTGCACATTCATCCCGACCCTGCGCAATCCTACCGCAGTGGAAAGAAGTTTAAGTGTAGGCACTGTGGATGGGAAGGAGATGCGGATTTGAATGGTGCGAATGTGATTGCGCTTTTGGGGGCTGTCGTAAACCAGCCTAGAGGTTCGGGCCTGTTTTGTTCTCTGGCAGAGCAGAGCAGGCTCAGGGCTACTGAAAGCCCGCTCCGTACCGCTTAGCGGTCGGAGTCGGGTAGTTTACGCATTGTAGTCATTCCAAACGAGATTGAGACACTCCCGTTGCCGCCCAAACGCTTCGCGCCGCTGCCGCGACCCCTCTCCCAGGGGGAAAAGGATTGGTCTGCTGGCTTGACTTCCCAGAGGTGCCTAGGATTCGGAACACCTGTGCGCCGAGAAAGAAATTCTTAAAAAGCCTTCGCCAGCCACAAAACCGCATTTAGGATTGGCTTCGAGGAATAGTCAGCGAGTAACCTGCGTCTTTGTTTCCAGATGGCCCGATACCAAGCCGGCTAGGCTTTTTTAGCCCAGCCTCTTTTTCAGTGCAGATGCTCGAGCCGTCAGCCCAGTCTTTGCTATGCCTTCAACTGCAATGGATTCTTCGATCTTTCATCAATCCCAACCTTCTTCCCAGCGGAATCCTGTGCTCTCAGACAAGCTTTCCCTGCGTATGGGACAAGCCCTACTGGGGTTAGCATTGGCCACTTGGCTGCTGATGGGGTTAGGCAGTGCCACCCGCGTCATGAATGCTGGGCTGTCCTGTCCAGATTGGCCCCTTTGCTACGGGGCAATTGTGCCCAGCCAGCAGATGAACCTACAAGTCTTTTTGGAATGGTTTCACCGCATGGTGGCTTCTGGGGTAGGCTTGGCTACCTTGGTTCTAATGGGGTTTGCTTGGCTGAAGCGTCAGGCATTGCCCACTTGGCTGCCCTGGGGTTTGAGCTGGGCTTTTGTTCTGGTCTTGACGCAAGGGATCCTGGGTGGGCTGACGGTCACGGAGCTGCTGCGCTTTGATATTGTGACGGCCCACTTGGGCACGGGCCTGCTGTTTTTTGCCACTTTGCTCACCCTGGGATTACTGATCTGGACAAAAGCCGGTTCTAAGGACTCCATCCTGCCGCTGCGACTGGGTGAAGGGCCATTTTCCGTCGGCTACTTGCCTTGGCTGGGCTTGGGGGCGGTGCTGCTGGTGTATGTCCAGAGCCTTCTGGGCGCCTTGGTGGCCTCCCAATGGGCTTTGCATCAATGCTTTGCTGCCGGCGAGCTGTGCTGGGTGATGAATAGCCACTTGCTGGGGGTTGCTCCGGCCACCCTTGGGGTGTTGGCGGTAGCGGTGGCCACCGGGCTGCGGCGCAAGCGGATCCCCCGCCTTCTCAAGTTCTTGGGCCATGGGTCTGTTGGCCTGCTGTTGGCCCAGGTGGGGATCGGTGTTTTGACCTATCATTACCGGCTGCAGGTAGAACCCCTAACGGTGGCCCATCAGATGATGGGGGCAGCTTTGCTGGCCTGTCTGCTGGGTTTTACGGTGCTGGCCTGGCGAATGCGAACCCAGGGGGAAGAAGGCCAGTGGATGGCCATGACCGCAGAAATGACCGGTGAGTGAATTTCATGCAAGATAGCGTTTTAGTCGACCGTCAGGCTTCCTACCAGAACCCGATGGGGGGGATCCCCTCTGAGCAGAGCCCATGTGCTCTGGGGTGCGAGCGCCAGGCGCTTGTCCAGGTTTTGCGCAGCTACAGCCAGTTGGTGAAGCCCAAGATCATCGCCCTCTTGCTGATGACGACGGCTGGGGCCATGTGGATGGCAGGCAACACCGACCCGTTCAGGTTTTTCATCACCCTTTTGGGGGGAGGAATGGCGGCGGCGGCAGCCAACGTCATCAACATGGTGTATGACACCGATATCGATCGGATGATGGAGAGAACCCGCCATCGTCCCCTGCCTTCCGGTCGAATCCGGGCGCGGGATGCTCTGATTTTTTCGGGGATCCTGGCTTTGGCTGCCTTTGGGTTGTTGGCTATTTTCACCAACCTGCTGGCTGCCGGTTTGGCCATGTCGGGGATCCTGGTGTATGTGGGGGTCTATACCCACTGGCTGAAGCGTTCCAGCACGCAGAACATCGTCATCGGTGGAGCGGCAGGAGCCATCCCGCCTTTGGTGGGCTGGGCAGCAACCACAGGCGAGCTCAGCTGGGCCGCGTGGGTGATGTTCGCCATCATCTTTTTGTGGACTCCACCCCACTTCTGGGCTTTGGCCATTCTGAAGCGGGAAGACTACGCTCGCGCGGGGGTGCCGATGCTGCCGGTGGTCGCGGGCGAAAGGATCACTGCCGCGCAGATTTTGCTCTACGCGCTGCTGATGGTTCCGGTCAGCCTGTTGCTGGTTTACCCATTGGGAATGCTGGGATCCTTTTATCTGAGCGTCGCGGCGCTGCTGGGATCCCTCTTGGTTTGGAAGGCGGTGCAGTTGCTGCAGGATCCCTGCGACCGAGATCGGGCGGCCTCGCTCTTCACGTTTGCCAACCTGTATCTGCTGCTGTTGTGCGGGGCCATGGGTCTGGATAGGTGGTCGTTAACCCACACCCTCTGGAGCCAGGCCACTGCGTCCCTCCAAGGGATTTACACCACCCTCATAGCGCTGGCCAGCTGACTTGCGCGAATGGGGGATCCCTGGGTTGATAACCCCCGTTGGCCAGCCGGTTTTTCCTCAAAATTGCGGCCCATTCTCAGAGAGTGACACTCCATACCGTGCAGGGTAGAATGAGCTAATCATTAGCCAAGCAAGACACACCCGGCCATGACCAATGAGGAAATTGAGACGCGGTTTGTCCAGTTGGCCGAAGCTGTGACCAAGGTGGCTGATACAGTTGCCAAGGTTACCGATGCTCAGCTTGCCTTGCAGACTCTTTCGGGGCGTCTCGCTGAGGTTGTCCTGGAATTGCGGCAGGAAGTGCGGGAATTGCGGCAGGAGCTGAGAGAATTGAGGCAGCGGCAGGCTGAATCGGATCAACGCTTTGAGGTTCTCCTTCAGGAAATCCGCTTCTTGATCCGCCGTCAGGGAGAGGAGCAAGCGTGAGTTGGGAAATCGCCTGGTGGAAGCCCCTGAGATAGGTCAGGATCCTCTCCGTGGAAAGGGTGAAAACAGCGGAGGATCCCTTGCTGCCTAAGGTTTGCTCCCAAGCAGAATACTTTCATTATTTCAAACAGCAATGAAACGGCTTGCTGCGTCGATCCCTAACTCCCCTCTCCCAGGGGGAGAGAAGCCGGAGGTGAGGGAAGGCCGCCTTACAGGAGAGGAGTTGGGGGTAGATTTTGCCGAGCCTTTGTGGACACTTAAGAAGCCCAGAAGCCTTGCTGGATAGGACTGTCTGGGCTTGGGGAGATGTTGCTGAACCGTTTCGCAACGCATAGTCACTTATCTCACCGTCAAGGTGAAACAAACAACCGCTTGCTTCCTGCTAAGGCCTCCGGCCCGCTAGTGCAAGCAGTAGAAATAGATGGTAATAGAAGCCACGACTGCTATCGGCCCTCTGGGGATGGAGCTTAGCGGACTTGAACCGCTGACCCCTTCAATGCCATTGAAGTGCTCTACCAACTGAGCTAAAGCCCCAATCACTTGGCTTCGAGCCAGAATCCCGCTCAAGGATCCTACCCTCTACTCCAGCTTACACTGGCAACCTGCAGAAGATGCCTCAGCGGTAAAAAACGCTGGAACCTGATCGTAAATAAGTGGAGGATCCTTGTCAATAGCTTGGATGGCTCAACCGAGATGAGGAGTTTGCTTGGTTCTCAGCCTTTTGGTGTCAGACGTTGCGAGAAGCCCACGGGGTGGTAGAACGGAGTCAGTGGCAATTGAGGGGCCTGTGACACAAGAAACTCAGCTTAACCGCATTTTGGCGGCTTCTTTGCTGGTCGTCTGCCTTATTGCGGCCATTGTCGGGGGCACGCGCCCTGCCCCAGAGCCTACCCGAGGCGGGGTTGGCCTAGAGGCTGCACGGGGGGCGGAGCGCATCGAGGTGGTCACCCTGGAAGGAACGATAGGCGGCCCAGGGGGTTCGACTTTGGTAGGCCTGCCCACTTCTCCTGTGGAACAGTTGCGGGAGGCAGCACGGGATCCCTCTGTCAAGGCTGTATTGCTGCGCATCAACAGTCCCGGCGGAGCTGTGGGATCCAGCCAGGAACTCTACCGTGCCGTAACCGCTCTACACGGAGCAGGCAAGCCGGTGATCGCTATCCTAGAAAACATTGCTGCCAGTGGGGGGTACTACGTGGCCAGCGCTGCCGACAAAATCTATGCCAACCCTGGCACCCTGACCGGCAGCATAGGGGTTATCATCAGCGGCCTCAGCTTTGGTAAGTTGCTGGAGAACTACGGCATAGAGCCGCAGACCTTCAAAACCGGCGAGTACAAAGACCTTCTCTCTCCTTTCCGCAGTGCCACTCCTCAAGAGCAGCGCCTTCTGCAAAACTTGGTGGAGGATACCCTCGAGCAGTTCATTCGCGATGTGGCCCAAGGACGCCAGCACTTGCCAGAAAAGGCAGATGAGGTGCTGGAAGCAGAGATGATCGCGCGACGGCAGAGCTTGGATGAAGACCGGGTGCGACAATTGGCCGATGGACGCATCTTCACCGGGGCGCAAGCTGTGGAGGTGGGCTTGGTGGATGCTTTGGGGGGGTACACGGAGGCGGTGGAGGATCTGCGGCGCATGACCGGGGATCCCTCTTTGTCGCCGGCGGGTGAGGGAGAGGGCTTCCAACGAGTACTGCGACGCCTGTTAAGCCAAGGACTGTCCTCGCAAAGGCAAGCCGCTTGGCTGGGCCGGCTGTTGGAGAGCAACGAGGCTGTTGGGATCCCAGACGTGCCGTTGCTGTGGATGGCGCCGGAGTGGACTTTGCGCTAAACCTAAATCTAATCAGGACGGGTTTTGGGTGTGGGGGGTGAACGGTGAATCGAGAACCGGTCGCGCCGGCGGCGCAGGGCACTTTGAGAGCAGCTGCTCTGGGAGTGCAGGGCAATACTTGGAGAGAGGGATCCCAGAAGGCCAATTCCTTGGCGGAGCTGGATTGGGCCATCGACCTGGAGCTGTTGACCAGTCGGGCTTGGGTGGAAATTGACGCAGCCCAGCTGCGAGAAAACCTGCGGCTGTTGCAGAGGCGCCTAGGCTCAAACGTCGAGATCTGGGCGGTGGTGAAGGCCAATGCCTACGGGCATGGGGCGCAGTTGGTGGCTCCCGTGGCTGTTGCGGCTGGGGCCAAGGGGCTATGTGTGGCCACCCTGGCCGAAGGGATCGAGTTGCGGCAAACGGGGCTGCAGGCTCCGGTTCTGGTGTTGGGAGCTTTGAATACTTGGGCGGAGCTACAGCAGGCCATGGCAGCCCGGCTGGAGGTCAGCCTCACCTGCACAGACCAAATCCCGCTGATGCGCCAGGTAGCCCGTTGGGCCGGGCGCCCCGTCCCGGTGCATGTCAATGTGGATACGGGTATGACCCGTTTGGGGATCCCCTGGAAGAAAGCTGCAGCCGTGTGGGGGCAGATTTGTCGGATCCCGGAGCTGGAAGGCTGTAGCTTGTTTTCCCATTTGGCGACGGCGGACGAGCCCCATTCTCCAGTCATGGAACAGCAGCACGCCCGCTTTGCCCAGGTGGTGGAACAGATCCGCCAAGCCGGGGATCCCTTACCGGCGCTGCATCTGGATAACTCAGCCGCCGCTCTGGCCCATCTCCACTACTCCCGTGTGCGCCTGGGACTGGCCCTCTATGGCTTGTCGCCTGCCCCCCACTTGCAACTGCCGGGTCTGCAGCCGATTCTGCGACTCAAGGCGCGGCTGACCCACATCCAAACTGTGCCTGCCCAGACCGGAGTGAGCTATGGACATCGCTACATCACCTCTCGCCCCAGTCGCATTGCCACTCTGGCCATCGGCTATGCGGATGGGATCCCACGGCGGCTTTCCGGCTGGCTGCGAGGATGGGTGCGCGGCGGCTTGATCCAACAGGTGGGCACAATCACGATGGATCAATGTATGTGGGATGTAACCGAGAGGCCGGATATCCAGGTGGGGGATGTGGTGGAGCTGCTGGGCCCCAATCTGGCAAATGCGGGTTTATCTGTGCAGGATTGGGCCGATCAGTTGGGTACTATTTCCTATGAGTTGCTGTGTGGACTTTCTGCCCGTCTGCCAAGAGTGTTGGTTAATTCTCTGGGTTTTGATGATGCCTGACACGACAGATTGGATTGCCTCAAGCACGGATAGGAGCGGGCCAGAGGCTGTTTGCGTCGGCAGCAGAGGGCTTGACTTGACGTGTCAACAGAGAGTAGAGCAGCATCGAAGGTAATCGAGGGCACTCCTGATCACTGAAAACAGTGACTTGGCGGCGGATTCGGTTCCCATTGGGAGGTAGCGATGGCGGAGCAACATAAGCCTCTGAAGAGCCTGGAAAATCAAATGGAACGGGCTGTTCTGGAGATGGTCAATGAAATCCTGCTGATGGAGAGTCAACAGCGCTACTGCTTCTGCGAGAAATTCTGTAACGATGCTGCCGCCCTGGCTTTGAACAACCTCCAGCCTCGATACGCCACCAGTTTTCACGGCTCTCTCCGAACTTTAGAAGCCATTCAAGCGGATCAGGAGTTGCAGAGGCTGATCCGGTTGGAGGTGGTGAAGGCCATGGACAAGGTGGCGGCCAATCCCCGTTGCCCAGAACCTGAATGTCCTTTGCTGCTGCGCGACGCCGAGACGATAGAGTTAGAACTGGCCCCTAGCGACAATTGAAGGAATGGCTCTGATGGAGCTGCGCTCCGCTAGCGCGAACGTTTCCCCTTCGCCAGTGGCCTTCCTCGGCCCTGCTGGAACCTACACAGAGTTGGCAGCTTTGCTGGCCTGCCCTGAGCAGCCTCACCTGCACAGCCAGGGATCCCACCCCTTAGTGCCTTATCCAACGATCAGCGCCTGTCTAGAGGCGGTAGCTGCCGGCCAGCAACAATGGGCGGTGGTGCCGGTGGAAAACTCGGTGGAGGGGGGGGTCTCGATGACCTTAGACGCCCTCTGGCAACTGGAGGGGCTAGGGATCCGGCAGGCGCTGATCCTGCCCATTCGCCATGCCCTCATCGGACGTGCCTCGCGGTTGGAGCAAATTGAGCAGGTCTACTCCCACCCGCAAGCTTTGGCCCAATGTCAGGCTTGGCTGAGATCCCATCTGCCCCAGGCCACTTTGATCCCAACCCGCTCGACCACCGAAGAATTGGATCGCCTGCAGGAGCAGCCCAGCGCCGCCGTCATCGCCTCAGAACGAGCTGCCACCCTCTACCAACTGCCGGTCTTGGCCTGCCCGATCAACGATCACCCCGACAATTGCACTCGCTTTTGGGTTATTGGCCGTGCGCCGCTCTCGCGTTCCGGTCAACAGGGTGAAACCTCTGCCGATCCTGCTTCTCCGGGGGGATCCCATACTTCCTTGGCCTTCAGCCTGCCCCACAACGTGCCGGGAGCACTGCTGAAACCTCTGCAAGTGTTTGCGGAGCGAGGCCTGAATATGTCTCGCATTGAGTCGCGCCCCACCAAAAAATCGGCAGGGACGTATGTCTTTTTTGTCGATTTGGAGAACCCTATCGGCCAACCCTATTTGGATGCCGAGGTGGTTGCGGCACTGGAATCAATTGCTGAAACCTTGAAGCTCTTCGGCAGCTACCCTGTGCATGACCTCTGCAAACAAGGGGATCTATCCCAAGTAGCAAAAGCCCTGCCCTCTGAGGGGAAAGCGCGTCCAGCGTAGCCAAGTCTTTCAAACCGTTGAATCCATCTGAGTCATCAGGCCCGAAAGCTGGGAGCGACACCCGATAGAGTCATTTCAGGTTAGGGTGAGACGCCTGGGCTGCTGATCGCGCCAGCGGGACGGAGTCCTTGAAAAGCCTTTTGGATCAGTGCATGCAACATTTTGGGTTTGAGTTCAGTGTCCCAGTTTAAATCCAAATGACCGTAGCTTGGAACCAGGACTGCTGTCCCGAGCACTGGGGCAGACCAGGATCACTTCACAGAGCTCGATAACCTTGCCAGGCTTGCCAAAAAATGTAAAGAGAAAGAATGGTCAGGAAGCCCCGAAACAACAGACTGACGGTTTCATCGGGCAATTTGGGCAGGGTGCGTGTGCTAATCTGTACACCGATTAACCCCCCTGTGCCCAAGATTAAACCTGGGATCCAGAGCACATTCTGGTGGATGGTGCCGTCCCCGAACCCCAGGCCATTCCAGATCCAATCGCTGAGGCCCGCATGGCTGGCAGTGGCAGCAACTGCTGTGATCACAATGGCCCCCAGACTGGTCTGAATCGCCACTTTGATTGTCTCTTTCAGCAGCAGGATCTGCATTGGCACCAGGATCACCCCACCGCCGATGCCAAACAGCCCGGCCAACAAACCGGCAGTGCCGCCGGTCAGGGCGCGGGCTAACCAGGGAGACATCTGCCCTGAGGACTCCGTCCCGCTGAGGTGCTCGGCACCGCTGACGTCAGCCCCCAATTCTTGGGCCTGGATAACCACCTTTTTGTTGAGTTGCACCAGGTAAGTGTTGGCCAGCAGCAACACTCCAAACGCTGCCAACAGCAGATAGCTGGGAAGGCGACTGGCGATAATTGCTCCTACTTGAGCCGTAAGCAACGCTGGGATCCCCAGCAGGATCACCCGTTTCAAATCCAGCATGCCCATCCGCCAGTTTTGGATGCTGCCCGCAATCGAGGTCATAACGATGGAAAGGTTGCTGGTGGCTGCAGCTTGAACCGGTGGGATCCCCAAGCTGACCTGTAAGGGCACCAGGATCGTTCCACCGCCAATGCCCAGAACCCCGGCTAGGATCCCTGCCACCAAGCCCCCAACTGCCAAGGCCAACTCCATCCCCTACCACTCCCCACCGCTGCTCTATCTTGCTGGCCAAAAAGCCGCCATCATCGTAACATTCTCCAGTCCTGGCAAGACTAGCAGGGATACATCGGTCGAGAAGCCTTGGGTGTGGGGTTGAAAAGAGGCGCATCATAATAATGTTGGACAGTAAATATTGGACAGTCGTACCGCCTTGGTGCAGATCGCGCCAGCATGTCAACTTCATCCATAGGCAAGGAAGCCTTCATGGTTGCCATCCATCCGGCAAATGATCTGGGTGCTCTGAAAAATCTAGGTTCCACGGCAAGAGGATCCCAGCCTGCTTGGTGGCCTCCATCTGGGCGGCAACAGGGAACTGTGGCCCCTCTGCAACCTCTGGGGCTGGTTGCTTTGGAAGGTTTGGCCACCTGGGGAGATCGCCTGTTGGGCTTGGATCGGGTGAGGGGCTATTTGGTGGAAATTCAAGAGCACAACACCCTGCTGCTCAATCCCCATCATGTCCATTCTTTCCAAGGCGCTTACGGTTTGTGGGTAGAGTCAGAAGGGGATCAAGCGTGGATTTGGCTCAGTCGGGAGCAAGAGGGGCAAATCTTGCGCATTCCCATGTCCGCTCTGCAGCAACCGGGATCCCTGGAAGCCTTTCCAGTGTGTAGGTGCCCCTACCCTATCGAAGGGATCGCCCTCTGGAGCGATCCCCACACGGGAAACCGCTACCTCTATGCCACCTGCTACCGACGGGAAAAAATCCTGCAACTGGATCCCAGCCGTGGTCTCATCGTGCAGGAGATGCCTGCCCCTGGGGTTGGCCGAGAACACATTGCGGTGCAGGGAGACTACCTCTGGGTGAGCGATCGGGTGGAAGAGACGATCTACGTGCTGGAGCGCCAGACCGGGCGAGAACTGGCCCGTATCCTCACCCCTTCTCCTGGGCCAACAGGCTTGGCCCATTGGCGGGGGCAACTCTGGGTGGCCTATGCCCACGAAGAAGCCTACATCCACGACAACCCCAACGCTCCAGATCCCTTGTCGGTGGCCCTGCGCGATAAAACCTGGGTGGCCCCCCTACGCCTGCGGCCTTTGGATCCCCTCTCTGTCCACAGCTCCTCAGACCCCTCTGACGTTGGCGGGATCGAGGCCAAGGACCCCCCCATTGCCTGTCCGGTAGTTTTTCAGCCCCAGTGTCTGGGGGAACGCGCCACCTACACCCTCTCCCACGGCTATCGGGTGGAGCTGACCTATGTGGAAGAAATTGCCCAAGAAGAGCCGCGCTTCCTGCCCGATTTGGTCTGGCGAATTGCCTTGCCCTGCAACAGCCTTCGCCAACGGGTGCGCAGCCTGCACTGGGTAGGTCTGCCGTTTGAAGTGGAAGAGCAATCTGGCCAACAGGTGGCGGTGTTTTCGCTGGGATCCCTGGGGGCCCATGAGGTGCGCTTGTTTGGCTGGCGGGCGGTGTTGGATCTCTACAGCATCAAGTACTGCATCGATCCGCTGGATGTAGAAGATGCCGTCGTGCCCCCAGACCTACGGGATCGCTACTTGGTGGACGATGACTACCTGGCCATGGACACCTCGATTGTTCGAGAGGCAGCGCGGCGGGCCGTTGGCAGCGAGACCAACTTGCTGCGCAAAATGCTCAATATCCGGGCCTATGTTTACGACAAGCTCTCCTACCGGGTCACCTCTCGCATCGATCCGCCGGATGAGGTTTTGCGGCGTGGCTCCGGTTCTTGTGGCGAATATGTGGGGGTGCTGTTGGCTTTGGCCCGCCTCAATGGGATCCCTTGCCGCACGGTGGGGCGCTACAAATGCCCACCTCACCCAGAACTGAAAGGGATCCCGCTGTTTCCCCAGTACAACCACGTGTGGATTGAGTTTTATCTGCCCGGCTGGGGTTGGGTGCCGATGGAGTCGAACCCCGACGATCGGGGGGAGCGCCCCTATTCGCAGCGCTACTTCATGGGCTTGCCCTGGACCCATGCCGAGATCGCCAAAGGGATCCCTTTCGAGACGATCAACACCGACCAAGCCTCAATTGGGGAGCTGGCCATTAACCATGTGCAGTTTCGCATCTTAGAAGAAATTTGAAAGGCGAATAGAGTGAGAAAACGGCCCTGAGATTGGCCAACACTGCTCCGGGAGTGATTTTTGCCGAAGATAACAATGTGGCTCCTGATGTGGTGTGGGTAAGCCGCTCTCGACTGAGAACAGCGTTAGCTTATGGGGGTGTGGGGGTAGCTAAGCCCTGCACTGTACCCGTAGGGTCAGTGCCGGGATACAGATACCCCCACATGGTGTATGATGGGAGCAGTTGCACAAAACGGCTTTTGCCGGAATCTGGTGCAACTACGCGGTGGGACATCCCGTGTCTGCTCGCTGAGGGTTCTTGCGAAAGCTCCCCGATGAAGCGAGAAGCCCACGCTGTACCCGTAGGGTCAGCGATGGGAGTATGTCACGGGCGGATGGCAAACTCCACAGTGCCCCAGAATCGGCGGTAGGAGTGCTGAGCCCTGGAGCTCGCAATATTGGCCAAGATAAGCAAACTAAGCTCAAGCTTTACAGTCGGCTTGGGCTACAGGAGTATTGAGTGGTGGACTGGCAACAGCAACAAATAGAGCTGCACTCCGCGGGCGCGAATGTCGCTTTTTCTTCCCCAGCCTGATGCTGGAATGGCTATGGGCCAACAACAGGGCTCTGCCCCCATCTGGGGCTTGCGTTAAAGACTAGGATAGGAGACTACGGCGGGGCTTGGCTTCGCTCCAGGCACATCCATCCAAAGCAATCCGCTCTACCTCCGAGGCCAGCCTCAATGCTTTCAGGGCCTGTTCCCCACCCACAGAAGGTTGGTTGCCCCCCCGCACGCAATTGATGAAGTGCTCCAGTTCGGCATGCAGCTTGTCGATATTGTCGGTGTGGACTTTCTCAATCAAACAATCCCGCTGGTAGGGCATTTGGCCGTAGTCGCTGGTGCTGCCGACGGATCCCTGGCGGTACACCGAGATCTCATTGTGTAGAAAATCTGCTTCTACCAAGGCATTCTTGCAGTGGACGGCAATTTTGCGCACCTTGCGGTGGGTGACCTTGCTGGCAGTGAGGGTGGCGATGGCACCGTTGGCAAAAGTGAGAGTAGCCGTGACGTAGTCCAGGTAGCCCAGCTTGGAGATGCGGTTGCCGCTGGCGGTAATCTGGGTCACGGGAGATGGGATCAGCTCCAGCAACAGATCGATGTCGTGGATCATCAAGTCGAATACCACCGACACATCGCTGGCGCGGTCGGAATAGGGGCTGAGACGGTGAGCCTCAAAAGCCAGAGGTTCTTCACTTTGCAAGACTTGGCCCAGCTTTTGGAAAACAGGGCTGAAGCGCTCGATGTGCCCCACCTGCAAAATACAATTGCAATCGGCAGCTCGGTTCACCAGCGATTCTGCTTCGCTGATGCTGGCAGCGATGGGCTTTTCGATCAGCACATGTACCCCGGCCTCCAGGCAGGCCATACCCACCTCATGGTGCAGAACCGTCGGCACGGCAATGGCCACGGCAGCTACGTGGGGCAGCAGATCGCGGTAGTCCTCATAAAAATGAACGCGGTGGCGGCTGGCCACATCCAATCCCCGTTCCACGTTGATATCCGCTACCCCCACGACCCGCACATCCTTCATCAGGCTGAAAACGCGGGTGTGGTGCTGGCCCATGTTGCCTACCCCGATCACCCCAACCGGGACAGCTTGCTCTGAATAAGCCAGTGGACGGCGGGGAGAGTTGGCAGAACTCGGGCAAGATCGGGCCATGACGTTTCCACTACCTCCACCACAAGGGTTTCGCGAACCTCGCTCCATCTTTCGGTAACGGAGCGCCGCATTTCACGAAACAAACTTCACAAAGCTTACCATGCCTCCCTTAGATCCAGTTCAAGCCGGGGATGGGCGGCAGGTACAGCGGGGGCTGTTGGCAGGATTGGGGGCTGAAACAGAACAGCGGCACCGGGCTAGAGCGAAACCACATGCGGGCGTAGAATCCGCTTGGACTGAGGGGCAGGCCAAGCCAAACGGGGAAAAAGAAGACAAAGGACGCCAAAACCAAGGCCACCGCCGTGATGCTCGCCCCGCGCCAAAAGCGGCGATAGCTCTGCCAGCCCAGCAGCACCAACCAAGCCAGGGCTAGGGTGCTAAACGCCAAGGCGCTCATGTAGTGGTAGATAAAAACGCAGCGGCTGACCCTAAACCAAGGCAGGTAATTGGCCGCATAGCCAATCAAAATGAAGGCTTCGAGACCGTGAAAGTGGCGGATCCCTCGCCAGACGAGCACCAAGATGGATCCCGTGCCCAGCCACCACAGCCAAGGATTGCCCAAGCCATGAACAGCTTGCCAGAGGTTGCCCTGACTGCTGAAGTAGTAGGCCACGGGGCGGCCCAGGATCGGCCAGGACCAAGCTCCTGCCGAGGCCAAGGGCGTAGTCAGCCAAGGACGCAAAGCCGGGAACCAAGCCACCAGGGATCGCAAGCTGGTGGAGCAGTAGGGGTGAACAGGGGTCTCTTCGTTCACCACCAGGTGGGCTGCCATGTGGCCGCCGTAGATGGATTGGTTGATGAGCACCAGGGATCGGAAATAATTCTGGATGCCCGTCCAGCTCCAATCCAGAGTTAGTCCCTGTTGGGGATTCAGCTGCAGGTGCGGGATCCACTGAATGGCGTAAAAGGCCAGCGGAGCGAGGATGAAGCAGAACGCATAGTGCCACCAGCGCAGATGACGAATCTGGCTCAAAATGCCCAACCGTGGGATCCACTGCGGGCGCAGCCAGACCACCCCCCAGACGAGGATCCCCAACAGAGCAAACATGAAGGCAAACCAGAGGCCATTCCACTTCACCGAAGCTGCCGCCCCCAACAGGATCCCGGAGCAAGCAAAGTGAGCAGCCCGTCGCCAACCTTGGTCTTCTAGACCTCTGAGCAACAGAATGGTCGCTGCCAGCCCAAAGGCTACCAGATACACGTTGATCAGGCCAAAGCGGGATTCCACCAGAAACACCCCATCGGTCAGCAGCAAAACCCCGCTCAACAGAGCAAAGCCCACGTGGTAGGTGAGGCGGTAGGCTAAACCGGTCAGCAACAGAGGGATCAGGGATCCGCAAAAAGCAGTGGCGAAGCGGAATCCCCACTCGTTGCGGCCAAACACCCGAATGCTGAGGGCAATGAAGTACTTTCCCAGGGGGGGATGCACATCGTAAAAAGGCTTGCCATCCAGGTAGTTCTGGGCAAACTCCGGGAAGTACACCTCATCGAACACAGGTGCCGGGAACTCGTCCAGCCGCCACAGGCGCAACCCCAGACCCACCAGAAAGATCCCCAGCGCTCCCCATACCAGCCACTGTCGGGATCCCACAGCGCTGTGCGGGGATCCGAGGATGGGCACAGACAGCAGCAAGCTGCCCTGAGACCGCTCCGGCCCGGGGTCAATGGGGGTTGGCTCTCCAATCATGGATGGGGCACCTTCAACACATCCGGCCAGGATCCCTAGGGATCCCCAGTGTTACTTTAGCCGACCGTGAAAGCCTAAGCGATTCCAAAGCAAACCACTGCTAGACTGTAGAATTGAATACAAAGTTGGCCAACTTCTGGCCACTACCCTGTCTGCGCTGGCGCTCCTGAGAGCGGGCGTTTGACGTTCGGTCATCTCAGTGGGGAGGAGACACCGTGGCGACTGGTGGATATGCGTTGGTGGACAGCCTGCACCGGCATGGGGTGCAACACATCTTTGGCTATCCGGGGGGAGCCATCCTCCCCATCTACGACGAGCTGTACAAAGCCGAGTCTCAGGGGCTGCTCAAACATTACCTGGTACGCCACGAACAAGCGGCTGCCCACGCCGCCGACGGATATGCTCGCGCCACTGGCAAGGTGGGGGTGTGTTTTGCTACCTCTGGCCCAGGGGCGACCAACCTGGTGACGGGCATCGCCAACGCCATGATGGACTCTGTACCCATGGTGGTCATCACTGGGCAGGTACCTCGCCATCTGATTGGCACCGACGGCTTCCAGGAGACGGACATCTTTGGCATCACCCTGCCCATTGTCAAGCACTCCTACGTGGTACGGGATCCGCGCCAAATGTCTCGGATCGTGGCAGAGGCTTTTCACATTGCCGGGACAGGGCGGCCCGGGCCGGTGCTGATCGACATCCCCAAAGATGTGGGCCTGGAAGAGTTTGACTATCAACCCGTCAGCGAGATCAACATCCCCGGCTACAAGCCCACCGTGCGTGGCAACCCACGGCAAATCCACACAGCGGCCAAGCTGATCCTGCAGGCCAAGCGGCCCTTGCTGTATGTGGGAGGTGGGGCGATCATCTCCGGTGCCCACGCCGAAATTGCCGAGCTGGCCCACACCTATCGGATCCCGGTGACCACCACCCTCATGGGCAAAGGGGCTTTCGATGAGAACGATCCCCTGTCGGTGGGGATGCTGGGCATGCACGGCACGGCCTATGCCAACTTCGCCGTCACCGAGTGCGACCTGCTCATTGCGGTGGGGGCCCGCTTTGACGATCGCGTGACCGGCAAGCTAGATGAATTTGCCAAGCACGCCAAAGTCATTCACATCGACATCGACCCAGCCGAGGTGGGCAAAAACCGTGCGCCCGATGTGCCGATTGTAGGAGATGTGCGCACTGTTCTGGTGGAGATGCTGGCTCAACTGAGCAAAATGCCTTCTACTCCAGGCCTAACTCAGGCCTGGCTGGATCGGATCGAGCGCTGGAAGCGGGACTATCCCCTGCAGGTGCCCAGCTACGAAGGCGTGATTGCCCCCCAACAGGTGATCGATGCCTTTCGTCGTCATGCTCCCCACGCCTACTACACCACCGATGTTGGCCAGCATCAGATGTGGGCGGCGCAGTTTCTGCGCAACGGGCCGCGCCAATGGATCTCCAGTTCTGGGCTGGGCACCATGGGCTACGGGTTCCCCGCGGCGATGGGAGTCAAGGTAGCCCTGCCTCACGAAGAAGTCATCTGCATCAGTGGCGATGCCAGCTTCCAGATGAACATGCAAGAGCTGGGCACAGTGGCTCAGTACGGCATTGCCACCAAAGTGGCCATCATCAACAACGGCTGGCAGGGCATGGTGCGGCAGTGGCAGCAGGCCTTCCACGGCGAGCGCTACTCCCACTCGGATATGTCTCCCGGAATGCCGGATTTTGTCAAGCTAGCCGAGGCTTTTGGGGTAAAAGGGATCCGCGTCGATCACCCCGACCAACTGGAAGATGCCATCCAGGAGATCCTCAAGCACGAGGGGCCGGTAGTGGCCGACTTTGTGGTCAAGCGGGATGAAAACTGCTACCCGATGGTGCCTGCCGGCAAAGCTAACTATCAGATGATCGGGCTGCCGGAGAAGCGGCAACTGGAACAAGCCGCCGAGCTGATCTACTGCCCCAATTGCGGCACCAAAAACCCCACCCTGCACAAGTTTTGCGCCGAGTGCGGCACCAAGCTCTAGAATCGGTAGCCTGGCCATCCGGCTGGGGAAGGCGGGCCCCAGCAGCAGGGAGTCTTCGGGGATATCGGGGCTACTGAACAAGCCAGATTAAAACGCTCCCTGAGCGCTCTGCGAGGCCAACACGAGCGACTCCTGCCCCTTTCCCAAAAGGAGAGGAAGGTTGGGATCAGCGCAACGAACGGAGGATCCCTCCTGCCCTGGGGTAGTTCGATCCCCTCAAGGAGGGTAGCCGGAAACTTCTGCCTCTGGTGTCTCTGGCGGTCGGAAGCAGGCACCCTCCAGACCTGCCCAACCGGCTTAGAGGGGTCGGTAAACCCGGTAGTTGATATTGGGGAAGATGTTGTCCATGTATTCCACCTTGGCCAGCCACTGCTCCTCTTCAGGGGTGGCTTTTTCTCGCCGAAACTGACCCTCTTTGATCTTCTCGTAGAGGTGGTTGAAGCGCAGCAGATGAGACTTGGTGCGGCGCACCGCGTAGGGAACCATCGTCCCTGTGCGCATGATAAAAGCCCAGTCAGACGATTGAGCCAGTAGCAATTCTCGCGCCGCCTGGTTCAAGGCCCGCCATTCTAGGTCATCGGCAGGCTCGCGACGGCTCAACTCGATCATCCGCTCGGTGGCCTTGTGCAAATGGGGATAAATCCAAGCGTTGCTGGGGTTCAGCCAGTATTCGTGGAAGCCGCGCGCCCCCCAACTGGATTGGGCGGGTTTGCATACCTGTTGGGTGGGGTTCTCTTTCAGGTACTCCGCCAGGTGAGTCATGCGGTAGGTGTTTTGGTCGAAGTAGCTCTTGCGGATGAGAAAATCCAAAAACCAAGGGCCCTCGTACCACCAGTGGCCGAACAACTCCGCATCGTAGGGGGCCACCACCAGCGGCGGGCGGCCCATGACGCTGTACAAATATTCGATTTGCCGCTGGCGGTTGAACATGAAGTTGCCCGCATGCTCTGCCGCTTTCTCCCGCGCCCAATAGGGGTCGTAAAGCTGCTTTTGCCCCAGGTCCAGGTTGCGCCCAGTGATGCGGTGGTACTTGATGCCGGTGTTTTTCCGCTGGCCGTTGGGCATGATGTAAGGCTTGATGTACTCGTAGTCGGCCTCATACCCCAGGTCTTTGTAGAACTCGCGGTAAACCGGATCCCCGGGGTAGCCCACTTCCGCCGACCACACCTGCTGCGAGGATTCGTGATCCCGCCCGAAAACGGCAACGCCAGTCTCGGTAAAAATGGGGGCGTACATGCCGTAGCGGGGCCGTGGCTTGGCATAGAGAAGACCATGGGCGTCGGTGATCATGTAGCGCAGGCCGGCATCGGCAATCATCCGCTCCAGCCCTTGGTAGTAGGCGCATTCCGGCAGCCAGATCCCCCGCGGCCATTGGCCAAAGTGCTCGTTGTAGTGCTCACAAGCTACAATCAACTGCGCCCAGACTGCCTGCGGGTACATCTGCATCAAGGGCAGGTAGCCGTGGGTAGCCCCACAGGTGATGATCTCCAGGTTGCCGCTGTCTTGAAACTGCTTAAAAGCTCGCACCAGATCCCGGTCGTAGCGCTCCCAGAGATCCCGCACCATGGCAAACTGCTTGATGTAGTGCTCCGCCAGGTAGCGAATGTGGCCGTTGGTGGTGTTTTTGTCGTACTCCAGCTGGGCCAGCTCTTCCAATTTGGTTAGATAGTGGTCGTAGCGCTCCTGCAGCAAGGGATCCCGCAGCATCGACACCAAGGGCGGCGTCAGGGACATGGTGAAGCGAAAGTCGATGCCATCTCGCTGTAGCCCCTCGAACATGTGCAGCAGCGGCACATAGGTCTCCGTGATGGCTTCGTAGAGCCATTCTTCCTCCAGCACAAAGTCTTGCTCAGGGTGGCGCACAAACGGCAGGTGCGCGTGGAGTACCAAGGCGAGATAACCCATGGCAGCCGGGGATCCTTACAGACAGGGAAAGATAACGGAGCAGACTTACCCTTCTCAGCAGCAAATCTGTAGAGAAGGTTAAGCCCAAGATTGCTACCTATCGTCCAGCATTTCGTCCTTGGGGTCAAGAGCTGGGATCGCTGGGGATCGCTGTTGGGCTCAGCGGTGACGAATGAAGTCGTAGATCTCCAGATACTCCTTGCCAGGATAGTTCCAGGAGTAGTCGTAGCTCATGCCTTGAATCTGCAGTTGACGGAACTGGTCAGGAGCGGTGTACCAAAGGTCGATGGCCCGATCCAGAGCCGACTCCAGAGCTGCCGGATCTGTGTGATAAAAGACGTAGCCGTTGCGTTGCTCGGGCAATTTGTGGGGATCGTAGTCGCGGTCGAAGACGGTATCCACCAGGCCGCCCACTCCTCTCACCACCGGAACTGTGCCATACTTCAAGCCAATCATCTGAGTGAGTCCACAGGGTTCGTAGTGGCTGGGCACTACGATGATGTCTGCCCCCGCATAGATAAGGTGGGAAAGTTCTTCGTTAAAGCCCAACTCAATGTGAACATCGGGGTTGTTGTTGAGGTAGCTTTTCTCGTGGGCAAACCAAGCGCCGATCCCTCGCTCCGTAGCGGATCCCAGCAGAACAAATTGGGCATTTTTGAACAGGGAGCGGTAGATGGCATGATGCACCAAATGCACGCCCTTTTGCTCGTCCAATCGCCCGATATAGGCCACGATAGGCTTGTCAACATCCTGCAGTAGCAGCCGATCCCGCAGAGCTTTTTTGTTTTTAGCTTTATTTTCCAGCGTTTGAGCAGTGTAGCGCACGGGGATAAAGCGGTCGATCTCCGGGTTCCAAATGTCGTAATCGATGCCATTCAAAACGCCGCGAAACTTGTGCCGGTGCAAGTAGAGGGTATGGCCCAGTCCATAGCCGTAGTCGCCAAATTGCACCTCCAGCGCGTGATTGGGAGAGACCGTAGTGACAAAGTTGGAAAAAACAATTCCCCCCTTCATAAAGTTGAGAGAAAAGGGGTTGAAGTTATCGCGCAAACGGTCGTAGTGGAAGTAGTAGGGTTCGCGGTTGAGGCCGGTAGCCCAAAGAATCTCTGGGCCGCCAAAGCCTTGGTGTTTGAAGTTGTGAATGGTGTAGCACACCCGCTGGTTTCCCATGCCGTGGTACTTGTAGATCTCAAACAGCAGCACCGGTACCAACCCTGTCTGCCAGTCGTGGCAATGGATGATGTCGGGGCGCTTGTTGCTTTGTAGGAGAAACTCTAGAGCCGCCTTGCTGAAAAAAGCAAAACGCATGTTGTCATCCGGGCAGCCGTAATAACACCCGCGATTGAAGAAGTTATCGCCCGAGTGGGGCTCAATAAAAAAGCAAAGGCGGCCATGCACCCAGCCGCAGTACACCGAGCAGTGAATGGCTCCCCCGTACCAGGGCACCCAGAGATCGCGATAGGCATCGTGCAAACCCCAGATCTGGTCGTAGCGCATCGTGTCGTACTTGGGCAAAACCAGCTCGACACAGTGGCCCCGCACCTCCAGCTCGCGGCTGAGGCCGTACACCACATCCCCCAGTCCCCCCGCCTTGATAACCGGGGCGCATTCAGACGCAATCTGCACGATGTACATTTCGAGATCTCCTGTAGCAGAGCCTTACCTTTCTTCACAAAACGATAATCGTTTTTGGCCCCGACAGAACATCCCTCGCAGCGGCAAGGGATCCCTGCACTGGGGAACAACCTCTGGGCTGACCGGGTTCGAGCCCCAGCTGCGCCGTTTGCCGGGGAACCTGATCTACGGGAGCAGCCCTCTGGGCAATTATGGGTATTTCGATTCAAACTAGAAACGTTGAATGCACGGGGCTAGAAGGCTTTTCAAGGACTCCGTCCCGCTGGCGCGATCAGTAGCCCAGGCCTCTCACCCTAACCTGAAGCGCGACTATGAACGGCTGATCCCGCTGGGGCGGTACCGTTCTTCGAGCCAAGTGCGCAGCTCATCTTCCGGGAAGGCGGCAGCCAAGGTGCCCGTTCTGGGATCGTGGGCATGCCAAAGAACATGGCCGGATGGATCCTGGCTTTACGGTAACTGCAGCCGGCTGCACCTCCCTTCGTCTCTTGCGAGCAGGCTTACTCTCTCCGGCTAGGGGTAGCCAGGGATCCTTCAAGGTCACGCGAACTCAATACCACTGCTGAGCGTAAAGGCGCTGCACCAAATAAAACACGAATAGGTTGACATCCACGCGCCGCTCGTCGATCATAAAAGACTCGATGGTGCTGGCCGGGGATCCTTCGGTGGTACAGCGGAAGAACTTGCGGCCATTCAAGGATCCCTCAGCAAACAGCACGCTGAACTGCTTCTTGCCTCCTGCAAACGCGCCGACCAGCGTCTTGCCTTCTAGGCGCAGCTCCAGATCGTTGACCCCGCGCTTTTGAAAAGCCGCAATGGCCGCCGGGATCACCTCTTCCGTGATTTGTTGCTCGAAGGGCTTTTCTTCCTTAGCAACTTTTTTCGCAGCGGCTTTGGGGGAATCCTCAGCAGCAGGCTTGGCAGCTTCAGCGGGTTTCTCGGCAGCAGCGGCCTCGGGGGTGGGTTCTCCAGACATGGGGAAACACTCCAACAATCAGATGGGTAAAAGCCTTAGATGCAGAACAATCAAAAACTCTGTCCAGAACCGGCAAAGAGCTAGCCCTTGGGGATATATTGGCCGACAATTTCTTCAGCAGGGATCTGGGGAAAGCCCATGCTGAAGTTGGGGGCACGCCCCTGCAGGTTGTAGGCAATCTCCCCTTGCTTGAGCAGGGATCGGATGAAATGTTCCAGGTCAGACCCAATGCGGCGGATATTGTACTCGGTCAAGTCTCGCCCCCGGTATTCTTCCACCAACTCTTCGAAACGGGCATAGACCTTTTGCAGGGCAGCATCAGTCCAGACCAGCTCGTTGTCCGGATCCACATCGAGGGTAAACAGGTCGTCGCGGGGCACGAAGTTGTTGTCTGCAGTAACTTCACCGGCAAAAATGTGGACGTGGCGAGTGGTGCATTTCAGCATTGCGATGGCTCCGCTCCGGATCTAACCTGATAAACAGCGTATCACTACCTAGCGCTTGTGGGGGATCCGCTATTTGCCCTCGACTTGTTCCGGCCCTCTCTATGTCTGCTGTTAATGTCTGCTGTTATTCCCCAACTGGAACGCCTGCACATAGAGGTGACCAACGTTTGCAACTTTAAGTGCGAGTTTTGTCCAGATGGGATCATGCAACGGCGGCGGGGGCACATGGAGCCCGCTCTGCTGGAGCAGATTTTGGAGGAAGTAGCGGCAACAGGGCTGGCCCGCGTGATGGCTTTTCACCTGATGGGGGAGCCGCTGCTCTACCCATACCTTTTCGAGGGTATTCGCAGGGCCGCTGAGCTTGGCCTTCGCCTGCACCTGACCAGCAACGGCAGCACCTTTGCCCTCTGGCCGGAGCACATTGAAAAGCTGAACCGCAGCCCCTTTGCTAAGCTAACCATTTCCCTGCAAACTCCCGATCCAGTCACCTTCAGCATTCGCAGAGCACCTCCCCGCCTCACGCCGGAGCGCTACTTTGCTGGGATTACCCAATTTCTGCAGGTGCACTTGCGCTCCTCCAGCCCTACGCAGGTGCATCTCAAATTCCTGGATACTAGCCCCCACCCGTTTTTGGTGCCGCATAAGGCTCTTTCGGTGATCGATTCTGCACAGCAGATGCGCGCTCAGCTCTCGGCTTGGGCCAGACGAGCTTTGCAAGGGATCCCGGATGCACCGGCTCTCGATTGGGTAGAAGCCCAGATTGCTACTTACCGACCGGGCCGCTGGCAGCAGATCCGCATCCATCCCCGCTTGGTTTTGGAAACGTTTCCCTTGGACAGTTGGGGCAACGTGGAGACAGACCGGGTAATCCCAGCTCGCTGGGGATACTGCAATGGCGCTTCCGGTCAGGCGGGGATCCTCTACGACGGCACGGTGGTGCCCTGTTGCAAGGACTATGAAGGGCAAATCCCGCTGGGGCAAGTGACGCTGGGGGGATCCCTGGCCGAGATTTTGCGGGGCCAACCGGCCTGTGCGCTGCGGCGGGGGTTCAATCGTCTGCAGGTGAACCATCCCGTTTGCCAGCGCTGTATGGGTGGAGACACTTGCATCAAAGCCTTGGCCAGACAAGTGGGTTCCGTTGTCTACTTCAAGGTGTATCGGCCTTGGAAACAGAGGCTGGATCCCGGTTGGGGACAAGTGTAGACAGTTTCGGGAAAAGTCAACGCCCCACAGCAGCGGTTTCCCTGCCCATAGCAACAACGTGACTTTCTTTCGTGATTTCTTCTAAGGGGCTCAAGCCTTGGGAGGGAGTTCCAAGGCCAGCGGCCCCAGCAAGCCCTTGCGGTAGTCGTTGAGAACTTGCCGTGCCGCCCGCTGGGGATCCCCTTGATACCGCCGCTCGGCCAACTCCTGCACTGCGGCACCACCGGGAGGGATCGGATCCGGCCAACCGTAGCGCTTTTGCAAGAGAGATCCGGCTTGGGGCTGCACCCTCAGCACTTGATCCAAAAAGTGGGCCGCCACCCGTTCGGGATCGTAGGCCGCTTCGCCGATGTCATCGCAGATGGCCAATAGAGAGGCCGCCTGTTGATCCGGCAGAGAGGGCGGTAGGATGCCCGGCGAGTCCAACAGATCCAACTCTCCCCCCAGCCGCACCCACCGCAGTTGCCGCGTCACCCCAGGACGTGCTGCGCTCTCAGCTGCCCGCCGCCCCAACAGTCGATTCAGCAAAGCAGATTTGCCCACATTGGGAAAGCCCACCACCACCGCCCGAACGGCCCGCGGTCGCATTCCCCGCTGTTGACGCCGCATATTGACCGATTGCCCCAGTTGCAAGACCGCCTGCTTGAGGCGATTCACCCCTTCTCCTGAGCGGCCATTGGTGGGATAGACAGGGATCCCTTGCCGTAAAAAATACTCCTGCCAAGCTTTCAGATCCCCAGCCTCAATGCAGTCCGCCCTGTTCAGAGCCAGGAGGCGAGGTTTTTCCCCCAGCCACCGGCCCAGCTCAGGATGACGACTGGCCAACGGGATCCGCGCATCCAACACCTCGATGACTGCATCCACCCGCTGCAACTCTTCCCGCAACTGGCCAATTGCCTTGGCAATATGGCCGGGATACCACTGGATGGCCGGAGAACTCATGCCGCCAGAACCCTAGAAGTGGACAGCAGAAATCAACAGTGGGATCCAATCTAGCTCGATTCCCCAAAAGAGGCTCGACCTGCTGGCTGAAGTAGCCAATAATACAACGTGAGTGCCGCTGGGATCCCTTTCCTGGGCAACCTAATGTTTAACCAACGGGGGTGCGGGGGCAACAAGCCCCGCGCTCTACCCGCAGGGTTAGCGTCGGGATACATGGATCCCTGCATGCTATACCATTATCTTTTTAGGTTGTGTTGATCTTTCATTTGAGCCAAAAGAGAGCACTGACGAGATAGAGAAAACTCAAGAAGTTCCTGGCCAATTTGTCAAAACGAGAACATAGATGCCGGTACTGCTTTAACTTATGAAAAAAGCATTCGATTAAATGCCTCTCTTGATACAGATGCTTGTCATAATGCCGCTGCGTCTTTCTA
>NZ_JBSSDE010000027.1:0-42991 GCF_054060435.1 Thermostichus sp. MS-CIW-34
ACCAGCCTAGAGGTTCGGGCCTGTTTTGTTCTCTGGTAGAGCAGAGCAGGCTCAGGGCTACTGAAAGCCCGCTCCGTACCGCTTAGCGGTCGGAGTCGGGTAGTTTACAGGTTTAGGCGTATCGACAGGGGCCATCCCCTGTGACAGGATGCGAACAGGATATCGAGGCCGATATTCTCCTGGACTCTGTTTAGCCTTTCTCTGGGCTTGTTGCCTGTGTAGTCTGTCTGTACTCTATCTTTTTCTTGGATGGTCTCATGAGCGATAACTTGTATTCCTGGTTTCCCCGGGCCTTGGTGATTGGCGCTGCGGTTGTGGGGTTGTCGAGCTTGCCTGCAAGGGCTCAGCAAATTACGGATCCCAGCCCAGCTCAAGCGGCCACCAATGTTGAACCTACCTCGCCAATCTCGGCTTCTTTTCGCAGCCAAGATGGCGTCAGCGTGCGTCCGGAAACGGTGAGGGTTTTCCTGGATGGCCAAGACGTCACTTCCCAGTCGGTGATTACCCGCGATTTCTTCACCTATCGCCCTGCCCAACCCCTGCCGCCGGGGCGCCGGGAAGTTCTGCTGGAGTTCACCAATACCCAGGGGGTGACCCGCCGCGTGACCTGGAGCTTCACCGTGGGTAGCCCTGTCCGCGCTTCCATCGACCTGGTGGATCACAATGCCGGCAGTCGCCCCTTGGCAGCCGGGGAAATCCTGCTGGTTACCGTCAAAGGCACTCCTTCCAGCCGGGTGACGGTTTACCTCATCCAAGATGGACGGCAAGTGCAAACCTTGCCGGCTCAGGAAGTTTCCAGCGGCACCTATGTAGTGAACGCCCTAATCGAGGCGAAAGATACCACCCGGGAAGGGATCGTCGTCGCCCGCCTGGAAAATGGTGGCCAAGTGCGCTTCATGACCGCCGAACAACCGGCCCGCCTGATCGAAGGGGCCACCGGGGGCATCCAGCGGCTGACCACCCAAGAGGTTTCCGCCACGGTCAGCGCCCCTGGCCCACTCTTGCCTCAGATCACCAACCTGCGGGATGGGGATCGGGTTTCCGGCTCTTCGTTTACGCTGCAGGGCACTACAGCTCCCAATGCTTCGGTGCGGGTGAATGTAACGGCTTCGACCTCTCTGGGGGGCATCATCAGCGCCCAACAGACCGTGACCAACCAAACGGTGCAGGCAGATGCCCAGGGCCGTTTCACCATCACCGTTCGGCCTCCCATTCCGGCCTCTGGCACGGTGTATCAGGTGAATCTCACGGCCACTTCCGGCAACCAAACCAGCCCAACGGTAACCCTGCGCCTTACCCAGCAGTAGGGGTTCAAGGGATCCCAATCCATCCCGATAGCCTTCCCCCCACCCATCAAGGGATCTGGGCAGCCTTCCATGTCCAGCAGTTCAGACTTCCCTCTCTCCCCTGGGAGAAGGGCTGGGGGTGAAGGCTCTATCATCTTCAATTCCCAGGGATCCCTTGCCGGCTTGTAGGGGAGTTTTGGATAGAGGAGACTGCATTTGCCAGCGCCACAGGAGCCCGGCCACGATCAGGGTGGGCAAAACGATCATCCCGACCACCACTGGCATTTGCTCCGGCAAGGCCAAGTAAGGGCCACCATACTTGATGGCTGTGCTGATCCCGGCAGCAGCCAGCGTCAATTTTAGGGCAAACCAGACTGTTTTTTGATTCATGACTTATGGTCACTAAATTCACGATGGGCTGGGGTTGCTGACCATGGCAGTGAGAATGCCGGCAATGGTTTCTAGCTCCTCAGGTACCCGATACAGCGTTAAGTCTTGTTTGATCATCTGCTGATGGACAAGAATTTGTCCGAACTGCCAGATAGACCCCATCGTCACTGCACCGTAGATCTGAGCCTGCTGCTCCACCTGCGCCAGGGCAATCATTTCTACAGCCATTTGCACAAAGGCCCGCGTTAGATCGTCCTTTTTGGCTTCAACCACCAGCAGGATGTTCTTCCCTCGCAACAGATAATCGAGGCTGCCCTTCAACCAATTGTTGACCATCAGGGGATACTCCAGCCGCAAAGGAACTCGACAATGGAGAGCCACTTCGGTCAGCACAGGAGCCACCAGCAATTCCCGCCGCGCTGTTTCGCTGGTGAGGCTAACCAAAGGTAACAATTGTCGGATCCGATCTTTCAAAACTGGGGTTTGCGGCGGCGCAGGGGCAACAGGCCATGTCCACTCCCCAATTTCCAGTTGATAGCCAAACTGAGCCAAGATTTCATCCGGCTCGTAGGGCATCTCAAAATAAGAGCGAAAAGTATAGGATTCGTCTTCTTTAAGAATGGAGATGTTCAGCATCGGGTTCAGGAGAAACCACGCTCAGTCCGGCACAGCTAGGGCTGCTTCAATCCGCTCTTTCAGGGTGGTCACCACTTGTTCAATGGGAATTTCCGTGGCTTGGCCGCTGGCCCGCTCGCTGAGTTCCACCTTGCCTTGTTTGAGGCTGCGCCCCGTGGTGAGGCGATAGGGGATCCCGATCAGATCCGCATCTTTGAATTTCACCCCGGCCCGCTCGTCCCGGTCATCCCAGAGGGTCTCGATGCCGGCAGCAGCGAGATCTTGCACCAGTTTTTCCGCCACGCTCATCTGCTCGGGGTCGGAGATGTTGGGCACCACCACCACTACGTGATAGGGGGCAATGGCCACGGGCCAGATGATGCCATTGGCATCGTGGGATTGCTCCACCGCCGCCTGGGCCAAGCGGGATACCCCAATGCCATAACAGCCCATCCAGAGGGGCTGCTCGGATCCCTGTTCGTCGGTAAAGGTGGCCCGCATCGGCAGTGAGAACTTGAGACCCAACTGGAAGATATGGCCGATCTCGATGCCACGGGCCGTTTCCAGGATCTGGTCGGGGTTGAGTACAGAACGATCCCCCGCTTGCGCTTTGCGCACATCCACCACTTCCGGCAGGGGATATTGCTCGCCCCAGTTGGCCCCCACCACGTGCTGCCCCACGTGGTTGCTGCCGGTTACGAAGTTCTGCAGCAGAGCTGCCGTCTGGTCGGCCAAGCGCAGGATCTGGGGGGCAAGGTTTTTTTGCCGGCCCAGACAGCTATCCGGCAAGTCGGGGGCAATGTAGCCCACCGGGATGGGATCCCCCTGCCAACTGTTTTGGATCTCGGCATCGGCCAAGGCGAGCTTGAGCAATTTGCTGGCTTGGTAGCGCTCTGCCAGGCGGCTGAGGTGGTTGGCCAGTTTGACCTCATTGACTTCTTGATCCCCACGGATGCTGAGTAGCACTGCCACCCGCAGGCCGTTGTCGTAGAGGGCTTGGTAGAGGACGTTTTTAACGATCAGGGTAGAGGAGATTTTTAGGAAAGCGGCCAGCTTCTCGATGGTTTCGGTTCCCGGCGTATCCAGAACCTGGAAGGCGGTGTAGGGAGACTCTGCCGCTGGCGGCGGGATGGAGACGGCCTTTTCCACATTGGCAGCATAGGAGCCATCGGGCGTGTAGAGGATCTCATCTTCTCCGGCAGAGGCCAGCACCATAAACTCCTGCGAGGCCGCCGATGGCCCCCCGATCGCCCCGGCATCAGCATCCACCACGCGAAACTCCAGCCCACAGCGCCTGAGGATGCGGCTATAGGCTCGGTACATATCCTGGTAGGTCTGGCGCAGGCTTTCCTCGTTGGCATGGAAGGAGTAGGCGTCTTTCATGATGAACTCCCGCCCTCGCATCAGGCCAAAGCGGGGTCGAATCTCATCCCGGAACTTGGTCTGGATCTGGTAGAGCGTCTGCGGCAACTGGCGATAGGAGCGGATGAGATCCCGGGCCAGCAAGGTGATCACCTCCTCATGGGTGGGGCCTAGGGCCTGCTCACGTCCCTGGCGATCCTTAAGGGCAAACATGATCCCTTCCGCCTGGGTGTACACCTCCCAGCGGCCCGACTCCCGCCAGATCTCTGCCGGCTGCAGCTGGGGCAAAAGACACTCCTGAGCGCCGATGGCGTTCATCTCCTCCCGGACAATCTCCGAGATCTTTTGCAGCACCCGCCAGAGGAGCGGCAGATAGGTGTAGATCCCTGGGGAGAGCCGCCGGATAAAGCAGCCCCGCAGCAGCAATTTGTGGCTGGGCAGCTCGGCCTCAACGGGATCCTCCCGCAGCGTTACAAACAGCATCTGGCTCAGTCTCTGGCTCTGTTGCATCCATTCCCCCCTCTGAGGACTCCGTCCCGCTCGCACGATCAGCTCAAATTTTCCCTCCCTGTCTGGGATCCTCTGCCCGAGAACACAGGCCTGACCGGCAGGCCAACCTGAAGTGCCTTGATGAAGCTAGACAGAGGCCAGCGTCCGCCGCTTGGTGACCATCTGGTACACCTCGATGATGTCGCCTTCCTGCCAGGATTGGAACTTGTCGATGCCGATCCCACACTCGAAGCCCGCAGCCACTTCCCGCACATCGTCCTTGAAGCGCTTCAGGGAGTCTAGACGTCCCTCGTAAACTACCTCCCCTCTGCGGCGAACTCGCACCAGAGCATTGCGCTGCACCTTGCCCGAGAGCACATAGCTGCCGGCAACCGCACCGCGCCCGATGGGGATCACCAGGCGCACTTCCGCTTGGCCCAGCGGCTCCTCCACTTCTTCCGGCTCCAGCAAGCCCTCCATGGCCGCCCGCAGATCGTCCAGCAGGTTGTAGATGATGTCGTACTCCCGCACGTCCACACCCTTGTCATCGGCAGCCTGGCGGGCGCCGGGGGCCAGGGTAGTGTTGAAGCCGAGGATGATGGCGTCGCTGGCCGCAGCCAAATCCACGTCGGTTTCCGTGATCTCGCCAGGAGCCGCCAGCAGAACCCGCAACTGGACTTCCTCTTGGGGCAAATCCCGCAGCGCTGTCTGAATGGCCTCGGCGGATCCCTGGACATCCGTCTTGATGATCAAGTTCAACTCCTTGAGCTGACCTTCTTGGGCTTTGGCGGAAACGCTACCCAAGCTCACGCGACGAGACAGCAGCGCCTGTTGCAGACGGGTTTGCCGCAGCACCTCCGCCCGCTCTTGGGCAATGCGACGGGCCTCTTTTTCGTCGGTGTAAACCTGAAACTCATCCCCGGCTGCCGGGACTTCATCCAAGCCCAGCAGTTGTACCGCCGAAGACGGCCCAGCTTCCTGCAACCGCTGGCCGCGATCGTCCATCATCGCTTTGACCCGGCCCAGAACGGCCCCGGCCACCAGGGTGTCTCCGACCCGCAGAGTGCCATTTTGCACCAAGAGGGTAGCCACCGGCCCGCGAGCTTTGTCCAGGTGGGCCTCGATCACCGTGCCGCGAGCGGGACGATTGGGGTTGGCCTGCAGCTCCGCCACATCGGCCACCAATAGGATCATCTCCAGCAGAGCATCCAGGTTACGGCGGGTGAGAGCGCTCACCTCCACCATGGGCGTGTCGCCACCCCACTCCTCTGGCAATAGGCCGTGCTCTGCCAACTGCTGCTTGATGCGCTCTGGCTGGCTGCCGGGCTTGTCGATCTTGTTAATGGCCACGATGATCGGCACCTGAGCCGCCCGCGCATGGCTGATCGCTTCCAGAGTTTGCGGTTGTACCCCATCGTCGGCGGCCACCACCAAAACCGCAATGTCGGTGACGCGGGCTCCCCGGGCGCGCATGGCGGTAAAAGCCTGGTGGCCAGGAGTATCCAGGAAAACGATGCGCCGCTTCTGGCCTTCAAAGTTCACATCCACATGGTAGGCACCGATGCGCTGGGTGATCCCGCCAGCCTCTCCCTGCGCCACTTTGGTGTCGCGGATGGCATCGAGGAGGGTGGTTTTGCCGTGATCCACATGGCCCATGATGGTCACCACCGGCGGACGCGAGACCAGATGGTCGATGTCCTCCACGTCCAGCATTTCGGTTTTTTTGGCCTCGGGTTCTGCCTCGGGTCGGCGAATCTCATAGCCCAACTCTTTGGCCACCGACTCGGCCAGCGACTCATCCAAGACCTGGTTGATGGTCACCATCACCCCTTTGAAAAAGAGGGTTTTGATGATCTCAGTTTCGGCCACGCGCAGGCGATGGGCCAATTCCTGAACGGTGAGGCTGCCATCCAAGAGCAACACCTTCTCTTCGGGCAAGGGCTCTGTCCCGCTGGCGCGATCGGCAGCACCAGCCTCAGCGGAGGTAGGTTGCTGCTGCGAACGAGCAGCAGGGCGGGGGCGGGCGGTGGGAGCAGCCGTTGCCACGGGTGGGCGATAGGAAGGAGGCTTGGCGGTGGGGCGAGCCAAGGGCTTGAGGGCGTTTAGCTCAGCCTGCTTGACCGCTGAAATGATGGTCATGGGATCCAAATCCAAACCATCTCCATCTCCTTCCCCCCGTCTCCGACTGCGTTTGCGTTTGGCTTGGACGCGGGCAGCCCGCCGACTGAGAGCTTGTAGCTCGTCGTCCTCTTCTTCTTCCGTTTTGCGCTTGACCTTGGGTGGGGTAGGTCTTACAGGAGCCTCTACCAACACCGGGCTGGGACGTTCCCCAGGGATCCTCTCTGGCAAGGGAGAGGCAGCATCTGGGTCAGGGGGAGCCGGCTTGGCCACAGGACGGGTAGGGGGCCCCACCAATTCCATCCGCCGCTGCGGACGAGGAGCTTCACCGACTTTGCCGCTGCTGGAACGGTTTTCCTCAGTCACCGGAGAACGCGTGCCAGGGCGAACAGGTGCGCCCACCAGTTGTGGACGGGGGCGCTGCGCAGGTGGAGGAGAAGGAGCTTTTTCTTCCGCAGGCTGAGGAACGCGGGCGTGGCTGGGGGATGGTGCTTCTGAGGGGCTGGGGCGACTGGGCTCGGGAGCTTTTTGCGGCGGTTCAGGCCGCTCTGCCGGCGGTTTTGTCCCGGAGGTAGCTCGTTGAGGGGGCGAGAGTACGATTGGGCGCTTGGCCACAGGACTGGGCTCCGAGCCGCTGGCTTTGGCCGCGGCAGACTCAGAGGGAGTGGGAGGGGTTGCCGGTTGAGAAACAGTCTCCGGCTTTTGGGTGGCCTCAGACGAGCGGACAGGAGGGCTAACTTGCCGCCGCGGTGGGCCTATGAGCTGAGCACCACCGCTGGCAGATCCTTTTTCGGGGGAGACTCGCTCAGGTCGAGACAGCGAGGGCTTGGCAGCCGGCGGAGTTTCAGCAGTCTTGGCTTCGCCAACTGGGGCTTGCTGCTGAACGGGCGTGGGCCGACGAATGCCGACGATCGCGCTAGCGGTGCCGGGAACTTTCTGCTGAGGGCGCTCACCGACTTTGGCTTCAGCAGGAGGCTCCGGCGGCAGGCTTTCAGATGGGAGTTTGGGCCGGGGTCGAGGAGGTTTCACAATGTGGGGGGCGCCCAGCTTGCTGCGCACCAACTCAGCTTGCTCCGGAGAAATGGTGCTGCTGTGGGTTTTGAAAGGGATCCCCAGTTGCTCACAAACCTCCAGCACATCCCGACTGTCACGCCCCATCTCACGGGCAATATCATAAATTCGAACTTTATCGGTCATTCGTCTGCTAGCCTCTGCTCCTTTACTTCTCGTCAGTTTTACTATCCAAACTCAATGGGAACCAAGTTATTGGGTTGAGCCGAACCTTTCGGGCTTGCGGGGGCTTCCTCCGGCGCATCGAGAACAGCTCGGCAATCCTCCGGGGATCCGGCCTGAAGGGAACCCAGGTCTGAAGCTGCTCTGGCAACATCCGCAGGGGACATCCAGTAGGGCAGCCAGGGAAAGAATAGATGGAAACAGCGCCTCCAGAATAACCTCTCTGCAGCTCCTCCAGCCTGACCTCAGTTTTCCGGCCAACTCCCATTCTGACAGTTGAGAGGGGCTGTCGTGTAGTTCGCAACCTGATGAACCTAAAAGGGCGTTTAAATATCTTACCTATGTTTGGGAATACCTCTGAGGCTCAGGCTTTTGGAGGAGATGCCCCTGGCAATCCTGCTCAAGAGAATCCAGCAGCCGTTGAAACAACGAGTCAGGCACCGGTGCCTTGAGAGCTCTGCTGATTTGCTGCTTGCGCCGGGCTGCTTGCAGACATTCCAGCCGCCGACAGACATAGGCAGAGCGCCCCATACCCCCACCCAAAAGCACTTGGTGGGAATCAAATTGTCTGACCAGCCGCCACAGTTGTGAGCGAGGAAACAACTGGCGACACCCTACACAACGACGCAGCGGATCGGCACCCGGCAAGAGACTCTATCCTGCTGGTACACTACAAGCAAGCCCTATCTAGCCTACTCCAAATCCAGCGCCCGCGATCGCATAAACTCAAAGAAATACTCCACCAACTGGGGATCCCGCCACCCTCTGGCTGTTTCTTCCCGCAAAATGTCTATAGCCTCTTGAGCAGTGAAAGCTCGCTTGTAAGGTCGCTCCGAGGTGAGGGCGTCGTAGATGTCGATGATCTGGAAGATACGGGCCACCAGAGGGATCTCTTCCCCCTTGAGGCCGTCGGGATAACCGCTGCCATCCCAACGCTCGTGGTGGTGACGGATGAGGGGCAACACCTCTTTCATGGTGCGTAGCGGGCGGCAGATTTGCTCCCCGATCAAGACATGGGATTTCATCACCTCCCACTCTTCCGGCGTATGCTTGCCTGTTTTACCCAAAATGGCATCGGGTATGCCCACTTTGCCGATGTCGTGCAGGTAACCTCCCCACGTCAGCACCTTGATCAGGGGACGGGGCAGATGCAAAAACTCGCCGAAGCTCTTGGCCATTTGTGCCAGGCGCTCACAGTGATCCCCGGTGGTGGGATCCCGGCTTTCCACACTGCGGGCAATGGCGAACAAAACCTGGGCAGCATGATCCAAGTCTTCATTGAGGTGCTTTTGGCGAACGAGGGAACGCACCCGCGCCAACAATTCCGACTCGTCAAAGGGCTTGCTCAAGAAATCATCTGCCCCAGCTTCAATACCGCGCACGCGATTTTTGCGATCGCTGGCCGCTGTAATCAGCACCACCGGGATCAAACGCGTCTCGTCATTGGCTTTGATGCGCCGACAGACCTCGAACCCATCCAACCCCGGCATCATCACATCCAGCAAGATCAGATCCGGCTGGAAGGTTTTCAACATCTGCAGGGCTTGATTGCCGTTTTCGGCCTCGCTGACCCGGTAGCCAATGCTCTCCAGCAGATCCCCCAGCAGCAGGCGGCTGTTGGGCTGATCATCCACGACCAAAAGGTGACCAGCCTCAGCCTGATCCGCAAAAGGTGTGACAGGGATCCCAGCCGTTACGGGCATCTTGGGCATCTCGAGTTTGGCAAGTTGGGCGCAGGAGGAGCCGGTCACCGCACAATTCCAGTTGCAACACTTCTACAGTAATCCCATCAGAGAAAAAAGAGCATCAGGCTTTACACTGAGCTGCTCTAAGAAAGGGAAGGGGTTTTTCCCACCAATCCAGAACTTTGTGAGCACTTGTACAGAGCCTAGATATCCTGGAAGCCTCTTTCTGTTTAGTCTGATACAGATGCTTCGGAGAGTGGATGCCCCAGTCAACTCCCCAGGCTCCTACGTCAGCTTGCCAGTTGAGTGTCGGGCCCGGTATTTGGCCCCCGGAGTACCGGAGAGTGCTGGGTTCTCTATGAATGCAAAATGAATGCAAAGGCCGAGAATTACGGCCCATCAAGAAATTAAGGGGCACAGCAGCAACACTTCTCTGGGAGAGGGGCTGGGGCTGATGGTCTGTTGAGAACGGGCTTGGAGTGGATGCACCTGAACTGGATGGATCCAATCCTAACTTGGGACTCTCGAATCGATTACTTGTTGAGAAAGTCCCCCAGATTGAGGATGGCGTTTTGCTCGCTGACGATGGCTTGGATGTCGTCGGGCAAGTTGCGGACATACTCGAGCTGGATGACGTTCGGGTTGCTGCGCAGCGCTTCCCCTTTGAGGGCGATGGCTTGGGCCTCACCGCTGGCTTTGACAATCATTCGTTGTTTGATGAGTTGAGCCTGCTCTACGCGAAACACTTCTCTTTGCTTCTCTTGCTCGGCAATTTGTTTGGCTTCGATGGCCGACTGAAACTCTTTGGAAAATTCCACATTGCGCAAGAGCAAGCTCTGCAGCACCAGCCCTTCTGGCTGCATTAGGCGAGAGAGCTCAGCGGCAATTTGTTCTTGGATTTCAGCTCGTTGCTCAGAATAAACGCCAATGGCCGAATAGCGGGCGATAACATTGCGCACCACGGCTTGGGAGGCGGGGCGAATAATTTTGTTCAGGTAATCGGGGCCTACATTGCGATGGATTTCGGGAACCCGATCCGGATCCAGGCGATAGCGCACCGAAACATCCAGATCCACCCGTTGCCCATCGGCAGTGAGAGCGGTGAGGGTATCGTCGGCTTTGACGCTGCGCTCTTCACTTCGGCTGGTCATGTTGTAGGTTTGGGTGCGCACATCGTAAAGGGTGGGGAACTGCAGCACCGGAATCAGCAGATGGATCCCCTCGCGGCGGGGAGTCATTTCCACTCCCGTGAGGCGGTTGAAGATGACGGCTTCGTAGCCGGGTTGGACAACCAGCAGACAACGGGGCAGGAGGGTCAGCAGCGCCAAAAGCAGGCCCAGCAGAGGCAGAAAGCGCGAAGTCTTGCGGTCAAGACTAAATGGTCTAGGGCGTCGCATGCGCATGGGCAAGGGCTCCGGGATCCAAGAGCTTTTTTATCTTAAGGGGTGTGCTGGCTAGCTCAGCACCCAGCGCTGCAGGGCAATGCCCAGCAGCAGGCCAAGGCCGCCGAAGCGTACCACCTGCCAAAAGGTAGCGGGGACAGGATTAAACACCTCTAGCACATAAGCCTGCAGGCGTTGCTCCAGTTGACTGGCTTCAGCTTGGATTTCGGCCCATTGTTCAGGGGAAAGCTGGGCTACGCGCTCCAATTCTCTGAGGTCGGCAAGACGAGCCTGGAGACTCTGGAGTTTTTCCTGCAGAGCCTCGAGAGGATCAAAGGGATCGGGATTGGCCGTCACGGCTGGGCTTTTGTGGGGGGGTAGGCTTGGGGAGAACGGGATCCGGCAAATCCGGTTTGGATCTCGTTGAAGGGTTTGGCTTTGATCACCCCTGGGGGAACGGGATCCAACTTGAAGAGGGCGCGAATAGCGTTTTCCACCTCGGTGATGGGGCGGTTGCCGACGGATTGATAGACGATATTTCCCTCTGGGTCGAAGAGGAGGGTTTGAGGCACTTGTCCGGTGTAGTATTGGCCGCGCTCGTCGCCGGGCAGGAGGGAATCGACGGAATAGGGGATGAAATAGACCCCCAGCCCGTAGCGAACCTGCAGGTTGGCAATGGTGGCGGCGTATTTTTTGCAATCGCTACTGTCATCGATGTAGTACACGAGGAGGGCCGGGATCCCTTGCTCTTTCGCCTGCTTCAAGGAAACGCGGGGGGGGATCATGCCGCCATTGGCCCCGTAGAGGGCAAAGATGTTGCCATCGTAACGGTCGTCGTTGAGCAGGGCGCTGGCGGGAGGGGAAAACCAACCTGTCAAAGCGATGAGCAGAGCCACCAGGAAGATACGAAGCAACAGCATGATCTCATCCTCTTCTGAGAAGGGATCCTCGGCGATCCATCTTTAGAAGTAGGGAACACCCTCATTGTGCCATCTGGCGCTGACGCTGCCCCGTTGCCGTTCAACACTGACGCAACCAAGAGCAGCTACAGCCTCAAGCAGCAAAATGAATGCGCAGGTAGTCTTCTTCCATCTTGGCGCGGGCCGGGGTCATGGCCGCTAAAGTCTGGGGCAGAACCAAGTTGCGGCGGTGGTTGCCGATGCGGATGTTCAGCTCATCCCCGGTTTTGGTCAATTCCACCTGCTCTTTCGGGATCCCGGGCAAGTAAAGATCCAGCCGGTACTGGCCGTTGTCGGTTACCACATTCAGGGTTTGCTCGGCATAGAGCACGTCCGCCGGGTTGCGATCCCCCCAGAGGTCTTTTTTCAGGCGGGCTAGGGCGTCCCATCCCACCAACTCCTCGGAGTACAGCGGGATCTCGAAGACCGGCAGGGGGGCAAAGTTTTCGTGGATTTCCTGGCGATATTTCTGTTGGGCTGCCTTCCAGGCGGCAAAGTAGGGATCCACCACTCCATCGGGCAAGATGCGGTTGGCAATCACCAAATCGGTGGCCACCCCGTAAAGGCTGAGGTAGGCGTGGGCCCGCAGCGATTCTTTGATCACCATCTTTTCGGGGTTAGTGACCAGCCGCACTGAGGTGATGCGGTTGTTGGTGAGGATGCGCTCCAGCCGCTCAATCTTCTGATAGAACTCATAAGGAGCATCCAGCACCTGGTCATTCGGCAGCGGGATCCCGGTCAGCCCCTTCACAATCGGCTCGGCAATAGGACGCAGCATTTGCGCCAGCCCCTGCAGGGGTTTGTAGAACCTGCGCATGTACCAGCCAGAAACATCCGGCAGGCTCAAGAGGCGCAGGGCCGTGCCTGTAGGGGCCGAGTCGATGATCAACACATCGAACTTGCCTTCGTCGTAATGGCGATTCACCCGCACTAGGGCAAAGATCTCATCCATCCCTGGCAAAATCGCCAGCTCCTGTGCCTGCACCCCATCTAGCCCTCGCGCCTGCAACACCTGGGTAATGTAGGTTTTGACGGATCCCCAATTCAGCTCCAGTTCGTTGAGGGCGTCCAGCTCCGCCCCCCAAAGGTTAGGTTTGACCTCGACCGGCTCATGGCCCAAGGGCTGATCGAAGCTATCGGCCAAAGAGTGGGCCGGATCTGTGCTCAGCACCAAAGTTTTCAGGCCAATCTCGGCACAACGCCAGCCGGTCGCCGCCGCCATCGAGGTTTTGCCGACTCCACCCTTGCCGGTCATGAGGATGATGCGTTGCATGAGAGTGCCATTTACATTCTTTTACATCCCTAGCCTAACCGATTTGCTGTGCTCTTCGAGAGGCAGCCAAGGGGCTGAGGTGCAGCCAGCGGGTAAACTATTCATTTGATTACCAAATGATTGCCAAAAAGCTGATGGCAATCATGGCCAAGAAGTCAAGCCTGTTGCAGGCATGTGGGAGGTATGTGATGATCTGTCGCTGGCGGAGTGTGTTGCTGGTTGCCATCCTGACATTGGGGCTGTGGCTGGGATCCCTTTCTGTGCAAGCGGCTGCTGGCCTGCCCCGAGAGCTGCAACAACTGGAGCAACAGGTAGAGCGGCTGCAAAGCCTGGTGGAGGCGGAGGACTGGTTGGAGATCCGCTCCTACATCCACGGGCCGATGGGACTCACTCGTAAGACCTTGACCGGCCTGGCGGCTACCCTGCCAGATAAACAAAAGCGGGAAGTGCTGCGCCTGGCTAAGGAGATGGGCCGCAGCTTAGAACAACTAGACTTTGCCGCCAAAGCCTATGACCAACCCGAGGTGGAGGCAGCCCAGGCCAAGGTGAAAAAGACCTTGCAGGCGCTGGAGGCTGTGTTTTCCTAGTGAGGATCCCTTCTCTCTTTGGCGACTT
The DNA here is from genome assembly GCF_054060435.1 of Thermostichus sp. MS-CIW-34. Lineage (NCBI taxonomy): Bacteria > Bacillati > Cyanobacteriota > Cyanophyceae > Thermostichales > Thermostichaceae > Thermostichus > Thermostichus sp. MS-CIW-34. Next base: position 13,408 of record NZ_JBSSDE010000027.1, read on the forward strand.
TGGCGATATGGTGGTTTCAAGTTAGGGTGAGACGCCTAGGCCACTGATCGCGCCAGCAGGACGGAGTCCTTGAAAAGCCTTCTGGCCCTGCGCATTCAAGGTTTTGGGTGCGGATGCAGGGCCCTAGTTTGAATCGAAAACGCAGTCATTTCAAGTAGTGTAGTCATTTTTTAAACAGGTAATGAAACATTTCTGTCGCATTGGTCTCTAACTCCCCTCTCCCTCTGGGAGAGGAGCTGGGGGTGGTCGCGGCAGCGGCGCGGAGCGTTTGGGGAGTGTCTCAATCTAGTTTGAAATGACTGTAATTTACAAACAGGCTGTAACGGCTGCTACTTACAGCGGATGTTGCATCAGCCAGAAGCCGGCGAAAGACTGGGCCCTGAGATCGGTTTGAATGGCAAGAAAGTGGAGCCCCTGGGCCTGCTGCTGGCGCTGGGCAAAGACTTCTGCCTCTGTTCGCAGTGTTTCATCTCTCAATTGTGCAAACAGATAACAATCGTTGAGGCCCGCCTCGAGCAGTAGCCGTCCGTCTGCCACACTCAAGTAGGCGGGTTCCATACCGCTCATCCAGGCTGCCATCGGCAAAGCCCGCTGCGAGGTAATCACCAAGCCGGGAATGAGGGTGCTCCGCACCACTGGTGCCAATGTGTCGGGCGTCAAAGTGTCCCAGGCAACCGGAAAAAGCTCGCCAAATTCTATCGGCCAGGCGTCGGCTTCCCGCAGATCCTCAGCTCGCAAGGTCACGAAGGCCCAGCGTTCTCCCTGCAACTTGTCCGGCAGACGGATGGGATCCGGCGGATCCGGATCCACAGGAGGTTCGGGGCTGTAGGTAAACTGAGTCTCTTGAGGGTAAACCTGCTCTGCCCGTTCTCGCATCCAAGCTTTGAGGGTGTAAACGCGACGACTGGGCAGCATCGGGATCCCAACCGCATCGCAGGCCCGTTGCAGGATGGAACTCATGCGGGCTCGAAACACACGAATGGCCGAGGGAGGCTGGGGAGCCGCTTCGAGGTAGCTCCGCAACTGTCGTGCCACCCAGGTGCTATTCACCTCTTGGTTACTGCAATACTGCGCTTGGCGAAACCGGCCGGTGGGATCGCATACCAACAGCTCCCAAACCCTTCGGTTCTGCTCATCCCGCAGGGGGACGGCGTTGAAATCCATCTGCCAGATAGGGCCGCGCGCGGGGCCAGAACGCAGGGGTTGAGTGGCCAAAGGTTCCTCCTGTTTGCACTACATGCCACTTGAGCGGGCCGGGGATCGTTCGCGCGAGCGGTGGGAAGCACTGTCCCCGACCAAGGCCAACTCCCGCTCCCCAAAAATGGCGGAAGCGTGGCGGTAGTACTTAAACTCCAGCAGGTTGTAGAAGGGATCCTGCAAAAAGAAGGTGCCGTGTTCCAAGGGGGTGTCAACAAAGCGCCAACGCGGCTCCTGATAAAAGGGCAAGGCTCGCTCCAGGGCACGGTCGGCCAGCGCCTGCCAATCCCCTTGGGTAGGGAAGATCAGGCCAAAATGACGAGGGTAGATGCCCCGCTGGGGCGTCAGCTCTTCGTGGGTGAGGTGGGCCACCAGTTGATGGCCGTACAGGTTAAAAATAACGGCAGCAGAGGTTTCTCGACCGATCTCACAGCCCAAGCCATCGCCGTAGTAGGCCTTGGCCAAGGCAATATCGGCAACTGGAAAGGCCAGATGAAAGCGGATGGGTTCCATAACGTCGCTCCTAAAAAGCCACCAAAAGTGCCCCACCAGCCAACATCAGAGCCAGCACCCCGAGCTGTGGGGCTTTTCCCCGGCTAATGGGATCCCCGCTCTTTTCAAGGTAGGCGATCTTAGAGCTGCTGCAAGGTGGGATCCCTTCCCGAGCCCGAGATAGACTATACGCCTTTGCGCAGGAGTGCCAACTGCTCGGATGCTATAACACTAGCTGGGGTGTTACCCCCGTGGCCCAGTCTGCAACAGACAACTCGGTGTGTTGAGAGCGTTGAAGAAAGGAAAGGGCAATCTTGGCTATGACCAGCATCTGGATTGAGCAGCGCCGCCGCGAGGATGAATCTCGCAACTTTTTTTGGATGGTGGCGCTGTCGCTGCTGCTGCACGTGCTGGTGCTGCTGGGATTGCTCCACTTGGGGCGGCTTTGGCTCACTCGCGAGCCAGAACAAGAAGCCATTGAGTTTATCCTTCTGGATCCAGAAGAGCTGCAGCCCCCAGAGGAAGCAGATCTGGTTTCAGAAGTTGATTCCCGCGATGGGGGTGAGCGGGTAGAAGCCCCTCCGTCTCAAGGCAGTCCACCTCAATCTCAGGCCGCCCCTCCCCAGGAGGCCCCTCCGCCGCCGCCGCCAAGACCCCAACCACCGCCACCGCCTGCCCCTGTTCCACCACCACCTGCCCCGGCTGCAGTTGCCCTGGCAACCCCAACTCCAACCCCTCCACCCAAGCCCACGCCTACCCCAACCCCCGCTCCCCCTCAGCCCACCGCGACCCCGACTGCGGCACCGTCCCCTCCCACGCCTGTCCCCAGACCTACTCCGACCCAAACTCCACCGCCTGTGGCGGCTGCTCCCTCCCCAAGGCCCACTCCCCCGCCAACTGCGGAGCCCTTGCCCATACAGCCAAGCGAGCGGGTTTCGGATCCCAGCCAATTGGCTCCCGTTCCGCCCGCTCCGCAACCGGTGACAGAGGTTCTTCCCGCCCAGCGGCCCTCTGACTCTTCCCAGTTGGGGCCTCCGGTCAGTGCCTCTGCTCCCAGCAATGGAGCCGGGATCCAGGGCAGTGGAGCTAGTGGATTGGCCAACCCCACCCAATCCGCTCCCAATCCCCCCAGTGTGGCAGCGCGGGCCAATGTGGATTGGGGTCCTTGGCTGGCCGCTTTGCAGCGAAAAGTGGAGCAAAATTGGATACCTGGGCAGACCGGTACCTCGCGCCGCACAGTGGTGATCTTTACAGTGGGTCGAGCTGGCGATCTGCAGAGCATTCGCCTGGGGCGCACGTCCGGCAGCCAACAAACAGACGATGCAGCGCTGACGGCTATCCAGAGGGCAGCTCCCTTCCTGCCCCTGCCTGAGGCTTATGAGGGCAACTCGGTGACAATTAATTTCACCTTTGATATCAACGTGCTGGGCCAGTTGACTGTAGGGGGATCCGCCAAGTAAACTACCCGACCCTGACTGCTTCGCGGTACAGAGTAGGCTTTTAGTAGCCCTGCAGTTAGTAAACTAACCACGGACCTCTGGGATGGTTTACGACACCCCCAATCGACCGTTACCAGTGCCTTAAACAACCGTTCCTGGTGTCCGCAGTATTATTATATCACAAGTTATATCACAAGGCAAGTGAAGTTGTGTATTCCTCCCGATACTGACTTAATCTGCGCTGGTGCTGCTTTAACCTCCTTTCGCTGCGTCTGAGAAACTTTGGACACTCTACAGAGTTGCCGTTCTGGTCGGTGTAGAAAGCCTTCCAGCCCAAGTCAATGCCAATAACATTGCCTGTGTATTCTCCCTGCTCCTTGCGCTCCACATCCAAGCAGAACTGGGCATAGTACCCATCTGCCCTGCGTATCACCCGCACCCGATTGATTTTGGAGTTTAGGATATGGTGTCTTGCCTCACCATTGCAGTACAAGGCAAATGTTCCTGCGTTGAAGCCGTCGGTGAACGTGATGGACATGCCGTCAGGAGACAGCTTCCAGCCGGACAGCTTGTACTCGACCGACCGACAGTTCTTCTTGAACTGCGGATAGCCTTTCCTTGGCTCTTTGTTCTTGCAACGGCGGTAGAAGTTGGAGAGGGCAGACCAAGCTCTTTCGGCACTAGCTTGACGGGCGGCAGAGTTGAGCTGGCGGGCGAAGGGGAACTCTTTGGCCAAGTCCTTGCAGAGGGAATACAGAACCGCTTTGGTCGCGCCCCGGTTATCCATCCAGTACCGTAGACACTTGTTTTGCACAAACTGCGCAGTGCGAATGGCTTCATCCAGAGCTTGGTACTGCTCTGCTGTGCCGTTGAGCAGCTTGGCTTCTCTGACCAACATATTGCTATTTTAAAGTGCTACGCACCGCTACCGCGAACAGCGTTCCTGAAGGGATAAAACGGTCTGCGCCTTACATCCCTACCCTCAAGGGCAGGGCTTTACGGCGTTTTCTCGGTAAAACCGCAGGGAGCGCTCCAGGTTGCCGACGCGGATCATGGTGTGGAGAAGGCGCATGGCACAAGCTCCGAGAAATGGGCGATGCTGCACTTATTTTAGTCTTTGACCTTTTAGTCTTTAGACCGCTGAGGATCCCTTGATGAGCCAAACGCCTCTGCAACGCACCCCCTTGTTCTCCCTTCATCAAGCTTTGGGGGCGCGATTTGTCTCTTTTGCCGGCTGGGAAATGCCGCTGCAGTATCGGGGAGTGATAGCAGAACATCGGGCAGTGCGGGAGAGGGTGGGGACATTCGACATTTCCCACATGGGCAAGTTCACCCTCTGGGGGCCGGAGCTGGGATCCCACCTCAGCCGTCTGGTTCCCAGCGATCTGAGCGCCGTTCCTGTGGGATCTGGTCGGTACACCGTCCTGCTCAATCCACTGGGGGGCATTTTGGATGATGTCATCTTCTACCGGCATCCACCGGAGGGTGAGCTGGAGCACTGGAGCGTGATCGTCAATGCAGCCACCCGGCAGAAAGATTGGGATTGGCTCAACCACCACTTCCAAGGGATCCCCGGAGTTAACCTGCAGGATCACTCCGATGCTCAGGTTCTGTTGGCGGTGCAGGGGCCGGCAGCCGAACAGGTTCTCCAGCCCTTTTTGGAGGGATCCCTGAAGGCTTTGCGCCGGTTTCAGCACGGTCAGTTTGCCGGAGCGGCGGGAGCCTTGGGAGAGTCTATCTTCGTGGCCCGCACTGGCTACACCGGAGAAGATGGCTTTGAAGTCATGCTCAGCCCCGAAGACGGCATCCGCCTTTGGGAGCAACTGATTCAGGCCGGCGTACAACCCTGTGGGCTGGGCTGCCGCGATACCCTGCGCCTGGAGGCTGCCTTCCATCTTTACGGGCAGGACATGGACGAGAGCACCACTCCCTTAGAAGCGGGCTTGGGCTGGTTGGTGAACAACCCAGGGGACTACATCGGCAAGCCCGCCATCGAAAGCCAACGGCAGCAAGGGATCCCTCGCCACCTGGTGGGGTTTCGCATGCTGCATCCGGCCATCCCCCGCAGCGGCTATGCCATCTACGCTCCCAACTCCCCTGAGCCGATCGGACGGGTAACCAGCGGCACCCATTCTCCCAGTTTGGGCTACGGCATCGGCTTGGGCTATGTCGCTCCGGCTTGGGCCAAGGTGGGATCCCGGCTGGAAATTGAAATTCGGGGGCAGCGCCAGCCTGCCGAAGTGGTGAAAAAACCTTTCTACAGTGCTGCGCACCGCTGACGCAAACGGTTACAGGTTCCCGTTAACCCAGGGTTTGGCAGCTTTGGGCGTGGAGTATTCCTGTTGCAGCCGCCGCAATTTCCGCAAGGCCCGCCGCTCAATTTGTCGGACTCGCTCTCGCGAAAGGCCGATGTGCTCCCCAATTTCCCGCAGCGTTAGGCCCCTCGATCCATCCAGCCCATAGCGAGCCACGATCACCTGTCGTTCTCGTTCACTCAGTTGGCCCACCAGCGCGCGGACTTCCTCTCGACGGGCAAGCTGGGTTAGGTGTTCAACAGGGTCGTTGTCTTCATCTGGGATGAAGTGCTGCAGCTCGGTGCCGTCTTCATCCCCTACCCCCACATTCAAGGAACGCATCTCTGCCATGTGGCGGGTGATCAGCTCCCGGTAGTTATCGCCAATATCCAGAGAATCAAAAACTTCTTCCGCTTGGGGACGGGATCCCCTTTCGGCAGATAACTCGCGGTAGCGCCGCTTCACCTGGGAGACCTTTTCGTACATGTGGGCCGGCAGACGGATCATCCGCCCCTTGTTTTGGATGCCCCGGTTCACGCTTTGCCGGATCCACCAAGTGGCATAGGTGGAGAACTTGTAGCCACGGGTGGGATCGAACTTTTCCACGGCGCGGGTGAGGCCGATGGTGCCTTCCTGAATCAGATCCAGAAACGGCAAGCCTCGATTGCGATAGCGCTTGGCAATCGACACCACCAAGCGGAGGTTACACTCCACCATTCGTTTCTTGGCTGCTTCCCCCTGCCGCAGGATCTGCTGCAGCTCTGCTAAAGGGATCCCCAGCCGCTGGCTCCAACCTTCCACAGACTCATGGGGCTGCCGTTGCTCCAAGAGCGTCACCATCCGCTGCACCTGGTGAGCCAGGCGGAGCTCTTCTTCAGCGGTGAGCAACGAGTAGCGGCCAATCGTCTTTAAGAAACGCCCCACCGCATCTTGCAAGTCAAGACTTTCTGACATATCAAACCCCACACCATAAATTCATGTCCTGTCAGAATCTCTACTTCTCCTGCTGCATCGGGCCCTCTTCCTACACACGAAGCTGACCTTTCTGCAAACAGCACCTTATTCATACCAGCACAAAAGCCTTTTCGTAAAGGCTTTGACTTCGAAAAATCTAATCCAGAACTCGGTGTTTGACTCACTAAATTTATTGAGGCTGCTTCACTAGACACTACCGGCAGTGCTTTAAGTCCTTTTTTATTGAGTAGTAACTCTACCTTAAGTAGGAGGGAAGAGATCAACTATTTTATAAACTCAATCTTAAGTTCTAGATAGATTGAAAAAATTATTCCACTTGCTTGACCAGTTTTTGGTACCAAATCAGATCTTCAAGAGATCTTCAAGAGACAAAAAAGCAATTTTTTCATCCAATTTGTGGGACTAGAGATGAGTATTTTTGTTCGCAGAGCCATCGGAAAAGCTTACTTGGCAAGGCACAGCAAGGGTCATCGGCGGGTTTTTGGAACGGCTTGGGGCTGGTTTGGTACCTCATCGCCGGCAATTCCAGCCGGAGACAGACGAGAACAGATCCCTGTGGGACAGATTTTTGCTGCTGCCTCCAAACATAGTGGAGACTATCGTCAATTCTTGACTTTAGACTCTAGATGTAGATCCAAGATTTCTGTGTTACCGAACACGCCAGGCGCGGATGCCTCAGCCTTGGTGCTCCGTACCGCTATCGCGAATGCCGCAGCGCGCGCCTACATAAGAAGGCAGGTCAGGCCAGCCCAGCGACCCTCCAGGCCCAGGTGTGTTGCACTCCTGCGGGAGAAAGGGGGAGCTGCGTTCCGCTCGCTCGACCCACCGCAGGATGGTTTACATTTCTTCCACCACCCCAAGGGCGCTTTATAGTGAGGATCCGGTCTCCATCGGTCAAAGGATTGGAAGGGCCATGTCTCACTTCACCACCCTGCAAGTGCAAATCAAAGACGCCGATCTCCTGGAAGAGACCCTGAAGGAATTGGGCTACGCCGTGCAGCGGGATACCAGCCTGCGGGGCTATCTCTGGAACCGCACCCGTGCCGACTTGGTGATCCGTCAGAAAAATGGCTTCGACATCGGGTTTCGCCGCAACGGGGATCACTACGAGCTGGTGGCCGATCTGTGGGGGGCGGGCATCGATCCCAAGACCTTCCTGGAGCCGATTTTGCAGCGCTACGCCCACAAAAGTTTGCTGCGCTCAGCCCGTGAGCAGGGCTATACCATCGAGGCCGAAGAAGTGCTGGAGGATGGCACCATCCGCGTGGTGGTGGGGCGTTGGGTATAGCTAGGCCCATCGGCATCCGCCCATGGTAGGTAAGCCTCAGCCGGCTGTCAGGACTGACCAGGGATCCCGGCCCCAACCTTGGGATCTGGTGTTGGGGGGGCAAACGGCAACCGGGAGCGCCCCGGCCCATGCCTTGGTGTTGGGAGGTATCGAGGGGGCGCGGAGACGACTCGCCCATAGCGATGAAGCCGTGCGCTTAGCCACCCTGCCCCAGTTGCTGCAGTACGGGTCGGCGGGCCTGGCCGAACTCATTGAAGCCCTCGCCGGCAATAGCTCTTGGGCAGTCCGCTTGGCAGCTTGGCGGCTGTTGTCTCAGCTTGGCCAGCCGGAGGCAGAACGGGCCTGTCGCACCTACAGCCCTTTTCGCCCGGTGGGGGGAGCGCAAGGGGTGATCGTGGCCTATCGGCGGGGGGAGCGGGATTTTGCCTATGCAGACCTGGAGGGAGCCGACCTTCAAGAAGCACGGCTGGGGGGGATCAACCTGTGGGAGGCCAACCTGAGGCGGGCCAACTTGCGCTTTTGCAACTTCAACGGCGCCCGGCTGCGGCAAACGGATTTGCGCCAAGCGGATTTGCAAGGGGCCAAGCTGAGCGGAGCCGACTTACAGGGAGCCGACCTGCGGGGATCCGACCTGAGGGGGGTAAAAGTTAGCGGCACCAGCCTGCGGGGATCCCAGCTTTCGGAAGAGACCCACCTGGAAGAACGGGTGCGCCACATTTGGCAGTTGCAAAACTGGGGGGGACAGGGACAGGATTTCTCCGGCCAAGACCTGAGCAAAGCCGATCTGCGGGAACTGGTGCTCTGTCAGATCCGGCTGAGGGGAGCGGATCTGAACCGGGCCGATCTGCGCGGATCCAACCTGGAGGGAGCGGACTTGGGGGGAGCCAACCTACAGCGGGCGGACTTGCGGGGGGCCAACTTGCAAAATGCCGACCTGGAAGGGGCCAATCTCAGCGGCGCCGAGCTGCGTCAGGCCCAGTTTCAGGGGGCTAACCTGCGGCGGGCCGATGTCAGCGGGGCCAACCTAACCCAAGCCAACCTGGAAGGAGCTCAGATCGAAGGGTTAAAGCACAGCGGATCCCGGATTGCCGGCCTGATCTTTCCCGACGGCACCCCGATCAAGCCCTGGTGGTGGTAACAGGTGCCTACCGCTCACCCAATGAGCCAAATCCAAAGGAATCCCAAGATCCCCCGGCAATTGGGCAAACCCGGATCACCATAGGAGTAGAGATACCTATGGAGTACAGCTATGGTTCTGGCAGAACAGCTCTCGACAAAACCGCTCACCGCCGACGAGCTTCGCAAAATGGATGCCTACTGGCGGGCCGCCAACTATCTGTCGGTCGGGCAAATCTATTTGATGGACAACCCGCTGCTGCGAGAACCCCTGAAACTGGAACACGTGAAGCCACGCCTGCTGGGGCACTGGGGCACCACACCCGGGTTGAACTTCATCTACGTGCATCTCAACCGCATCATCAAACGGGAAAACCTCAACATCCTCTACATCACCGGCCCCGGCCACGGTGGCCCTGCTCTGGTGGCCAACACCTACTTGGAAGGCACCTACAGCGAGGTGTATCCCAACATCGGCCAAGACGCCGAAGGCATGCGCAAGCTCTTCAAGCAATTCTCCTTCCCCGGCGGCGTGCCCAGCCACGTGGCTCCGGAAACCCCTGGCTCCATCCACGAGGGGGGAGAACTGGGCTATGCCCTGGCCCACGCCTTTGGGGCTGCCTTTGATAACCCCGATCTGCTGGTGGCCTGTGTGGTGGGGGATGGAGAAGCGGAAACCGGCCCCTTGGCCGCTTCCTGGCATTCCAACAAGTTCCTCAACCCCATCCACGACGGAGCAGTGCTGCCGATTCTGCACCTGAACGGCTACAAGATCGCCAATCCCACTGTTTTGGCCCGCCTCAGCCGTGACGAGCTGCAAAATCTGTTTGTGGGCTACGGCTACAAACCCTACTTCGTAGAAGGCTGCGAGCCGGCAGAGATGCACCAGTTGATGGCCGCCACTTTGGACACGGTGATCCACGAGATCCAAGAAATCCAGCAGCATGCCCGCAGCAAAAGGGATCCCACTCGTCCCCAATGGCCGATGATCATCCTGCGCACCCCCAAAGGCTGGACCGGCCCCAAAGAGGTGGACGGCAAAAAGGTGGAAGATTTCTGGCGCTCCCACCAAGTGCCCCTGGCGGATCTGGCCAAAAAACCGGAGCACCTCAAGGCTCTGGAGGACTGGATGCGCAGCTACAAGCCGGAAGAACTCTTCGATGAAAATGGCCGTCTGCTGCCGGAGCTGCAAGAGCTGGCCCCCAAAGGGGAAAAACGCATGGGGGCTTTGCCCCACGCCAACGGCGGCCTGCTGACGCGGGAGCTGAAAATGCCGGATTTCCGTCGCTACGCCGTGCCTGTCCCCCGCCCCGGCACCACCGAAGCCGAAGCCACCCGAGTTCTGGGGCAATTTTTGCGGGATGTGATGAAGCTCAACCCCCACAACTTCCGCCTCTTTGGCCCCGATGAAACCGCTTCCAACCGCTTGGATGCTGTGTTTGAGGCCAGCGACCGCACCTGGGTAGCTCCCATCTACGATTGCGACGAGCACCTCTCCCCCGATGGACGGGTGATGGAGATCCTCAGCGAGCACGTCTGTCAGGGCTGGCTAGAAGGCTATCTGCTGACCGGGCGACACGGGTTCTTCTCCTGTTACGAAGCCTTCATCCACCTGGTGGACTCCATGTTCAACCAACACGCCAAATGGTTGAAAACCACCCGTCACATTCCTTGGCGGCGGCCCATCCCTTCCCTCAACTACCTGCTGACTTCCCACGTGTGGCGGCAGGATCACAACGGCTTCAGCCACCAGGATCCCGGCTTTTTGGATCACGTGGTCAACAAAAAGGCCGAAATCATCCGCGTCTACCTGCCCCCGGATACCAATACTTTGCTCTCGGTGGCCGACCACTGTCTGCGCAGTCGCCACTACGTGAACGTGATCGTGGCAGGCAAACAGCCGGCCCTGCAGTACCTGGATATGGATGCGGCCATCAAGCACTGCACCCAGGGCTTGGGAATCTGGGAATGGGCCAGCAATGATCAGGGTTCAGAGCCGGATGTGGTCATGGCCTGCTGTGGCGATGTGCCCACCATGGAAACCCTGGCGGCGGTGGACTTTTTGCGGCAGCACCTGCCGGACATCAAGATCCGGGTGGTGAACGTGGTGAACCTAATGAAGCTGCAGCCGCCCAGCGAACACCCCCACGGCATTAGCGACAAGGAGTTTGTCAGTATCTTCACCCCCGACAAGCCCATCGTGTTTGCCTTCCACGGCTATCCTTGGCTCATCCACCGCCTCACCTACCGCCGTCCCAACCACCACAACCTGCACGTGCGCGGCTACAAGGAGGAGGGCACCACCACCACCCCCTTCGACATGTGCGTTCTCAACCAGGTGGATCGCTTTAACTTGGCCAACGACGTCTTGGAGCGGGTGGAGCGCTTCAAGTACCGGCGGGATCACGTCCAGCAGCTTATCCGGGACAAGCTGGTGGAGCACAAGCAGTACATCTGCAAACACGGGGAAGATCTGCCGGAGGTGCGCAACTGGAAGTGGCCCTATTGAAGGGATCCCCACTCAACTAACTTTCGCCTCTGAGCTCTGGCAGGATAGAGTTTTTGAGGGTTTGGAGGTTGAGGGTGTGAGGGGTTCAGAAAGAGTGGATGCGGATACACTTCCTGATCTGGAGCTGGAAGAAACAGAGTGGGGCGGGATGGCGCTCTCGCTGGGGCTGGGTTTAGCCCTCTCGGCCCTTGTGATTGGGATCCGCCCCCAGGTGGTCGTTCCTTTTGGATTGAGCGCGTTGGGTTCGGCCCTGCTGGGATCCCCGCTCATCCCCGGGTTGCGGCGCTGGAAGGCGGGGCAAGTGATCCGCCAGGAGGGGCCCCAATCCCACCAGAAAAAAGCAGGCACACCCACCATGGGCGGGATCAGCTTTTTGCCCGTGGGGCTACTGGTGGCGGGGATCTGGAGCGGCTGGGATCCCCATTGGCTGGCCGTCGCGCTGCTCACGCTGGCCTACAGCTTTGTCGGCTGGCTGGACGATTGGCTGGTGATCCGACAGCAATCCAACAAGGGGTTGTCTCCCAAGCACAAGCTGTTGCTCCAGGTGGGGATCGGTCTGGTCTTTTGCGGCTACCTGGCCTGGCAGGGGATCCCGACAACCCTAACGCTGCCCGGAATCGGCACCCTAGCTTTGGGCTGGCTGTTCTGGCCCTTGGCCCTGTTTGTGTTGGTGGGCACCAATAATGCCGTAAACCTCACCGATGGTATGGACGGCTTGGCGGCAGGGGTGGTGGCCATCCTGCTGATTGGGCTGGGGCTCCTTCACAGGGATCCAGAGCTATCGGTGTTGGCTTTCACCCTGAGCGGTGCCTGCTTGGGGTTCCTGGTTCACAACCACCACCGGGCGCGGCTGTTCATGGGCGATACCGGATCCCTGGGGTTGGGGGGCGCTCTGGCCGGGTTGGCGCTGCTGGGGGATCAGCTCTGGGCCTTGGCCCTGATGGGGGGAGTGCTGGTGGCAGAGGCGCTGTCGGTGATGCTGCAGGTGGGCTACTTCCAATACACCAAACGCAAAACCGGCACAGGCAGACGGCTGTTGCGCATGTCGCCCTTGCACCACCATCTGGAGCTGGGGGGCTGGTCGGAGGTGCAGGTGGTGGGATCCCTCTATGGGATAACGGCGCTGCTGGTGGGGCTGGGCTGGGCCTGGTGGCACTGGACCGGAATGTGAGTTCGAGCTGGGGATCCACCGGGATTCCAATGGGGGCCTGACCTCAAACGGGTTGTTCGGCGTGGGAAATGGCCACCGGCAGATCGGCCCCCACCCGCTAAGTCCCGGGATCCCTTCTGTTGTGAGGAAAACGCAAAGATTACTGACCGATGTTTGTTCCCTGTCAAATTTCCAACTGAATCTTTTACATTCACCGTTGCAGATCGGGGATCGCTGTAACGTATAGATATGAACTTAAGTTAACATTGCCTTCCCCTGTAACCCAGTTGGAGGCCTCTAAAAGGAGTGTAATCTCATGATGCCGAGTGGCTCCAAAAATTCCGATAGGCCAGCGGCACAGTCAGGGCACAGCGATTTGGTCTCCGACCCGCCGATGCAAGCGGCTCCTTCTCCGGCAGGTGCTGCTGAGCTTTCCTCTGCGCGGCCGTACGTGGTGTTGCACGGCCATTTCTATCAGCCGCCCCGAGAGGATCCCTGCCTCAACCGCATTCAGCGACAGCCGAGCGCCAGCCCCTTTCACGACTGGAACGAGCGCATTTGGGCGGAATGTTACCGCCCCAACGCCTTTGCCCGCGTTCTGGACGACCAAGGACGGGTGGTGCGCATTGTCAACAACTATGAATTCTTGAGCTTTAACTTCGGCCCTACTCTCCTCTCTTGGCTAGAGGAGCATGACATTGAAGTTTACCAACGCATTTTGGCCGGCGACCGCCTCAGCGCTGAGCGGCTGGAGGGTCATGGCAATGCCATCGCCCAAGTCTACAACCACGTCATCCTGCCCCTGGCCAACGAGCGAGACAAGTACACCCAGATCCGCTGGGGAATTGCCGATTTCCAACACCGCTTCGGGCGCCATCCACAGGGCATGTGGCTGGCCGAAACCGCTATCGATGCAGCAACGGTCACAGCCTTGGTTGAGTGTGGGATCCGCTTCGTCATTTTGGCCCCCAGCCAAGCGCAGCGCATTCGCCCCTTGGGACAAACCGAGTGGATCGATGTCAGCCAAGGCCAGATCGATCCCCGTCGGCCCTACCGCTGCTTTACCCCCGATCGGGAGGGGTACTTGGATATTTTCTTTTTCGATGGCCCCATTTCCCGTGACTTGGGCTTTGGGGATATCGTTTACAGTACTTATTCGCTGGCGGAGCGGATCCGTTCCGCTCTGCGCTCGGACAAAGAGGGGGAAGCCTATCTGGTCAACTGTGCCACCGATGGCGAGACTTTTGGCCACCACAAGCGGGGTGTAGAACGCACGCTGGCCTATGCCTTTTGCGAGGAATTTCCCCGCCGGGGCTGGCAGGTGGGCAACTACAGCCATTTTCTCAGCCAACATCCCCCCACTTGGGAGGTGCAACTGAAACCGGTCACCGCCTGGAGCTGCGCCCACGGGGTAGGACGGTGGTCGCGAGACTGTGGCTGCGGAGCGGTGGGAGGGTGGCACCAACGCTGGCGGCAACCGCTGCGGGAGGCCCTCAACTGGCTGCGGGATCAGCTGGCCGAGATCTACGAGACGGAGGCCAGAGCCTACCTGCGGGATCCCTGGCTGGCGCGGGATCGTTACATCGAGGTGATTTTGGATCGGGAGCGCTGTGATGCCTTTTTGCAGGAGCACCAAAGCCACCGCCTCACCGCCGAAGATCGGGTGCAAGTGCTGCGCCTGTTGGAGATGCAGCGCTACAGCCAGTTGATGTTCACCAGTTGTGGCTGGTTTTTCGAGGAGCTATCCCGTCCTGAAGGGGTGCAGATCCTGCGTTACGCGGCACGGGCTATCCAGTTGGCAGCAGCAGTGGCGGATGTCAACCTAGAAGAGGAGTTTTTGCAGCGCCTGAGCAAGGCCCCCAGCAACCTCGACCTCTACAGAGACGGCAAGGGGGTCTATTGCGCCTTGGTGCGCCCCAGCTTGATCAGCCCGCAACGGCTGGTGGCTCAGCACGCCATGTTTTCCCTGTTTAACGGGATCCCCCGTTCCCAAGGATATGTGCTGGATCAAGTGGATCAAGAGCGCCTGACGATAGGCGGGTCGACACTGGCTATCGGGCGGGTGAAGCTCACTTTTCCCACCACCCGCGAAGAGCACGATCTAATCTACGCCATGCTCCATCTCGGCGGCTGGGACTTTCAATGTGGCGTCAAGCCGTTCGCTGGGCGGCGCATCTACGAGCAGATAAAAGCGCGGCTGCTGGCCGGATCCCACAGTCGGATACAGATGATCCTGACCCTGCAAGACCTATTTGGGCCGGAAACCTTCGACTTGAACGCCCTCGACGACGAAGATCGGCAGCAGATGATGCGCTGGCTCACTCAAGATACCCTAGACCGCCTGGCCCAGCTCTACCGCCAAACCTACCTGGACAATTACGGGGTCTTGATGGCCTTTCGGGCCGACGGCCTGCCGATCCCGGAAGAGTTGTTGGCTGCCGCTCAGATCACCCTCAACCAACGCCTGTTGACCAGTTTGCGGGCGATGGAAATGGAAGAGGGCAAGCGGGATCACCTGCTGGAATTGCGGGCAATTGTGCGCGAGGCCGAGCAGTTGGGGTGTCAGTTGCGGCGGGAAGAGGCAGCCCGGGTTCTGGATCGGCTCCTACAGCGGGGGATGTGGCACCTTGCCCACGCTTTTGAGCCGGAGACCTTCGGCGAACAGCTCTACAACCTGGAAGAATGGCTGCAATTGGCTGCAGACCTGCGCCTGCCCATCAACTTGGATCGCCTGCAAGAGCTCTATCTGACAGCGCTGGAGCGTCAAATTGGCCCGCGTTGCCCAGCTTGGCCCCAAGAAGACTGCCGAGACATTTCTGCCGAAAACCTGCACCGCCTCTTACAGGTTGGGCAGCGAATTCGGGTCAACGTCAATGCCTGGCTGCGTCACCTACACCCCCAAAATTAAACCCCCAAGATTAAGTTGAGAGCTCAGTGAACTTTAAAGCCATCGGGATGACAGGATTCGAACCTGCGACCCCTTCGTCCCGAACGAAGTGCGCTACCAAGCTGCGCTACATCCCGACTGACAGGCCCCTTTAACCGCCCGCCGAAGCTCAACAAGTATAGCACGCCGGCTACGAACAATGAGGACAAGGGATCCCCAGCAGAGAAGGGGATCCAATCTGCGCTAAGCTGCAAAAAATCCCCCCTCTCGTCAGCCCAAGTATGAGTCAGTCTAAGGGTTTCCGCAAATCCAAGCCTGAGAAAAAACCGGCCAGCTCCAACACTGCCAAGCGCAAGGAAGCCGCCAAACGGTACGACGAGCTGAAAGCCAAGGGGATGCCGGAGTTCAACATCTTTGCCCGCCGTCGCCAGCCCGCGCCTGGCCAGCCCAACCCTTGGCTGCCGGTGGGATCCCTGGCAGTGGGGCGTTCCAGCGCCATTCACCAGGCCATTTTCCAAAACGAGGAAGAACTCAAAAAAGCAGCCGTCAGGCTGTTTCCCCGTCTCGGCAAGGTGAAAGATGACCTGGAGTTTGGGTTTCGCCTCAAGGACAAGGACTTCCAAGACGAGCCGATCCAGGTGGCGATCCGTCCCCAGCCTTCACCCCTTCAAGTCTGGATGGCCAAAATCCGAGGTTGGTTGGGCCTCTCCAGCAAAGGAACCTCCAAAAAAGCTTAGACCGCCGCAAAGGCCCTGGGCAGCCAGCCCAAAATCAGAGGGTTGACCACCTCTGGGCGCTCGTCGTGGGGGCAATGGCCTGTATCGGGGATGGGGAGAAACTGGTAGTCGATCCCTTGCACATGGTTTTGAAAGCCGCGACCCCGTTGAATGGGCGTCCAGGGATCCCCTTCTCCCCAGAGCACCAACAGCGGGCAGCGCACCTGAGGCAATAGGGCTTCAGGAGTTGGGCCAGGGGGAGCGGTGAGAATCGAGGCAAACACCTGCTGAGCGCCCACATCACAGGAAGGGGCATAGAGAATCTCCACCAGCTCATCCGTAATGGCGGCGGGGTTGCGGTACACCTGCTTGAGAGTTGCGCGAATACGCTGCCGCTGCCGCACCCGATCGAACAAAAATGGCCCCGTCACCGGAGAAGCCGCCAGAGCGGTGAAAACACCCATGAAAAGGCGAAACATCGGGTTGAGCTCATGGGAGCGATGGTTCAATCCCCCGGCGCAGTTGAGCAGCACCGCCCCTGCTGTTAACTGGGGATGCCGGGCAGCCATCATCAAGCTGAGCAAGGCACCGATGGAATTGCCGATAAATACAGCAGGCTGCTGAATGTGCTGCTGCCAAAAATCCACCAGCAACTCCGCCCACAGATCCAAGGTGTAGGGGAGAGCAGGCTTGGCCGAGCCGCCAAACCCCAGCAAATCCAGGGCATAGACCCGGTATCCTGCCGCAGCCAGCACGGGGATGTTGTGCCGCCAATGGCCGATGGAAGCCCCAAATCCATGCACCAAGACCAGCGGGGATCCGGATCCCTGCACCACATAGCGAATGGCATGTCCGCGCCAGCTCCAGACTTGTGGAGCAAAAGGAGCAATGGCATCAACCGCAGAACCGGCAGGAGAAGCAGTCAGCACAGCCTGAAAACAGACCCAGTTAAAGATGTAGGTAGAAACTCAGAGCCATCCCTGTTCATCATAGCTTCGGAATGCCTTTGTCTCCCGTCTCTACTGCCCTGCCTGCTGCTGCAGTTGCGGGTTCAGGTGCCGCCGAGGTGGGGTTGGGCCGGTCAACATGGGACGAAAGCATGCTGGACTTCTTGGGATCCCCGCCCTTGGCTGGATGGCATAGCACCCGGGGATCAGCTAGAAATCGCAGGAGCCCCGCACTGTACCCGTAGGGTCAGTGTCGGGAGGAATGCGCTTTGATGAAGTACAATGAACTTATGAGCCAAATCCTGACCATCTCCTGCAAGCTCAAGGTGTCCCCGTCGCAAGCCGCTAAATTGGACGTGACGATGGATGCCTTTATGCAGGCACTGAACTGGGTCAACCAGAACACGCCGGAGAAGATCGTCAATGCGGTCAAACTGCAATCCCTTTGCTACTACGAGATTCGCGCCCGATTCGGCTTGTCCAGTAACTTGGCCCAGCAGGTCTGCAGACGGGTGGCCGGCGCCCGCAAAGTGGCGAGACAGCGCAACCGTCCAGTTAAAGAGTTCAAGCGTAGGTTCGCTACCTACGACGCTCGTATCTTCTCGTTCCGCGAGAAAGACTGGACGGTGTCGCTGACCACGGTGGAGGGTCGGGAGCGCTTTGAGCTGTCCATCGGCAACTACCAGCGTGGGATACTGGCGGGTTCCAACCCAAAAGCCGCCACGCTGGTCAAGCGGAAAGACGGCTCCTACTACATCCAGATTTGCGTAGAGGAAAAAACACCCAAGCAACAAGATACCGACAAGGTGATCGGGGTGGACTTGGGGAGGACAGATATTGCCCATACATCGGAAGGAGATAACTGGAATGGACAGCAGTTGAACAGAGTCCGCGACCACTACTCCCGGTTGAGGGCGGTACTCCAACGCAAAGCCAGTAAGGGCACCCGCAGTTCGCGGCGCAGATGCAGAGAACTGTTGCAACGGCTGTCTGGCAAGGAGAGACGCTTTCAAGTGTGGGTCAATCATCGCATCTCCAAAGCTATTGTCTCCAGGGCAAAAGCTACCAACAGCGCTATTGCTCTGGAAGACCTGACAGGGATCCGGGAAAGGGTCAATCAACAGCCACGCAGCAAAGCCGAGCGGCGTAGGACCAACAGTTGGGCGTTCTACCAACTACGTCAGTTTCTGGAGTACAAGGCGAGGGTTGCAGGGGTTTCTCTGATTCTTGTTCCGCCTGCCTACACGTCGCAGACCTGCCACCGGTGTTTGCACATCCATCCCGACCCTGCGCAATCCTACCGCAGTGGTAAGTCGTTCAAGTGTGGGCACTGTGGATGGGAAGGGGATGCGGATTTGAATGGTGCGAATGTGATTGCGCTCTTGGGGGCTGTCGTAAACCAGCCTAGAGGTCCGGGCTTGTTTTGTTCTCTGGTAGAGCAGAGCAGGCTCAGGGCTACTGAAAGCCCGCTCCGTACCGCTTAGCGGTCGGAGCCGGGTAGTTTACCTTTCGACCTCATTTCGACCTCATTATTACCTCATTATTTTGTAGATTTTGTAGCTCGGCTGGGTTGAGCAGAAAGAGCGCTGGGAAGCGCAACCCGTCCAAGGAGGTCGGAGCCGGAAGCCAGTTGGACAGGTTAAGGTGAAGAGACTGTTAAGATTCTTATGGTTTTGCTGTTGCCAAGGCAACACCGCACCAACTAACATCTCGCTACACTGCGACCGCTCATGATTCATCCTCTGCTGCAACGGCTGCACCAATCCACCCTGACCCCGCTGCGGGATATCCACTGGACGCCGGAATTGTTCGGAATCCTCTTGGTGTACTTTGTGCAGGGGGCGGTGGGGCTGGCACGGCTGGCCACCAGCTTTTACCTGAAGGATAGCTTGGGCCTCAGCCCGTCTCAGGTGGCGGCGTTGATGGGCGTTGCCATGAGCCCCTGGATCCTCAAGCCCCTCTACGGCCTGCTGTCGGATACCGTACCGGTGGCGGGCTATCGGCGTCGTCCCTACCTCTTGTTGTCAGGGCTTCTGGGGTGTGGGGCTTGGCTGGGGATGGCCCTGTGGGCACCGACGGCTGGTCTGGCCACCCTGTGGATGGTTTTGGGATCCCTGGCGGTGGCGGTAGGGGATGTAATCGTAGATTCGCTGGTGGTGGAGCGGGTACACGGCAGTGACTGGGCGGGGACGGGCACGCTGCAATCTTTGACTTGGGGGGCAACGGCCTTGGGATCCCTGCTCACCGCCTATTTGGGAGGAGCGCTCTTGGCCCATTATCCGCCGCAGGTGGTGTTTGGGCTGACGGCCTTTTTGCCGTTGTTCATCGCTCTGGCAGCTTGGGTTATCGCCGATCAACCGGTGGTGTTGTCTCAGGGCTGGGATCCCTTGCAACAACAGGTGGGGCAGGTGTGGCGGGCGCTGCGGCAACCCAGCATTTTGCTGCCGGTGCTGTTTGTGTTCGTTTGGCAGGCCACTCCCAGCGCCGATGCGGCTCTTTTTTACTTTGTCACCAACGATCTCGGCTTTGGGCCGGAATTTTTGGGTCAGGTGCGCTTGGTTACCAGCATCGCCAGTTTGCTGGGGGTAGGGATCTTCCAGGTGTACCTGCGGCGGATCCCACTGCGGCCCCTGTTCGGCTGGATGACCGTGATCTCGGCAGGGTTGGGCCTGACCAGCCTCATCTTGGTCTATCACCTCAACCGGGATTGGGGTATCGACGATCATTGGTTTAGCTTGGGGGACAGCCTGGTGCTGACGGTGGCAGGACAAATTGCCTTTATGCCAGTGCTGGTCTTGGCCGCCCGCCTCTGCCCCCCTGGGATCGAGGCCACCCTCTTTGCTCTGCTGATGTCGGCCTTTAATTTGGCGGGGTTTCTCTCCCAAGAGCTGGGATCCCTGCTGATGCATGGGCTGGGGGTAACGGAGACCGATTTCAGCCGGCTGGGGCTGCTGCTGATCCTGACCAACCTTTCCACCCTCTTGCCCCTGCCGTTTTTGGGCTGGCTGCCGGAAGAGAGCATGACCCTTGGCGGAGCAGAACTTGAGGCGGAAGCCCATGCCTCTCTGGAATCCTTTCTGCGGGATGTGCAGGCAGAAGAAGCGGAGACAGCCTTGGCGATGGAAGGGGTCTCTCTGGCCGAAACCGACCCAACCTAAAGAGACTCTGTCTGGCCTCGGGAAAGGCATACAGCCTCGGTGTCCAGCCGCTAAGATGGAGGGATGAGCTGGGTAGCCCCCACAACTCACTCGGATCTTTCACTTCAGGAGGGGACCGTGCTTCATCGTAGGATCTATCAACTCAGCCGCGAAGGCAAGGATGTGTGGATCTATCTGCGGGATCAGGGACGCTGGCTGGAACGGGCCAAGATCCTCGATATCGAAGGGGACACCATCCTAGTTCGCTACGAGACAGAAGATGAGGAGGAGATCTGCTCCTGGGAGGAGATGATTCGCCTGGAAAGCATTGGAGCTGTTGCTCAGCGCCTTTCCACCATTCCCAAGGGGATGCTCAGCACGTCAGATTTGCTCACCTCAGAAGACTGCCCTCCGGCTGAATTGCTGCATCCGCCACTGTTGCCTACCGAAGGAGAAGATCATCCCAGCAGCGAGCGCCTCGTGGAGGATTACTACCTGGATCGGGAGGCTCCTGCCGAGCTGCCGGTGCGCTCCAGTGGGGAAGATCTCAAACGGGCGGATCGTGCCCGGCACGATGCTGAAGGCACGGATTGAGTTCTCCGTTTGCCAGAGCGGCGCAGAAGAGCGCTTGACATCCTCAGGTTCAGACGCCAGCTCAGAAGCCTAGAGGTGGATGGCCCGGCCACGGCCAGAAAAGTTCTCTAGAGTTCACCTTGGCAGATGAAGGGGATCCCAAGGGCGGGATTTACTTTGCCAGGCCCTCAGTTGTGCAGGGTCGGATGGTCAGTGGGCCGTAGAACTCCTCTTGGCACAGCTCCACCTGAGAGCGGGCAGCCATTAGCAGCAATGACCAGAAGACTTGAATGGGGTGAATGGTCCCGCTGCTGCCGTTTTGATAGCTTTTTTGGCAAAAGTGTTGCTGGAGATCGACAAAGCTGATCTGGGTCAGACCCTGCTGCCAAAGCTGAGCCAGCAGAGATTCTAGCTCGGCGGTGGTTTCCAAAAGGTTTTCCGGGTGGGCTAGCTGAGTGATGGCCGACAGCGCTTGCTGGCGAGAAATCCGTTGGGCCAGCGGCTTTGGGGCAGCTTCGGGCTGGTGTTCCAGCAGGGTTTCCAGCTCTTGCAGGTGGGCGATGAGTTCTTTGAGGGTGATGGGCCGGGTACGTTGAAGACGGGGTGCTGCCCTGGGTTGCAACACGCGATCCAAGTGCGCCAAAGACCAGCTTGGCCAGGGATCCACTTCTACCTCCACCGGGCTGGGCTCACTTTCTTCTGCTTCCGGTTCTGCCAAAGCCATCGCCTTAAGATAGACCAACATGGCAGCGTGGAGCAGGGCTTGTCCCGACTCAGACAGGTCATGGCTGCTGCTGGTGGGAGCCATATGGGCCAGAAAGCGATCGATAACCTCGATGACCTGCACATCCCAGGGATCGATCTCGCCTCGTTCTGCCAAATCAATGAGCAGAGCAATTGCCTCTTCGGTCGGTGAGTAGGCCATAGCACCCCACAGCTCCCTGACCCTTACTGTAGCCCTCAGGCCGGATCCCGGCTATCTCTAGCCATCTCCCATGCCGATCCGAATCCTCTGGCTCAATCGCTGACGTGGTAATATAGAGATCCTGCTCTAGTCGATAGCTGCTAGAGTGGTATCTGCGGGCGGTTAGCACAGTGGTAGCGCACTTCCTTCACACGGAAGGGGTCACAAGTTCGAATCTTGTACCGCCCATACCCGCAAACCTGCTCCTGCAGCGAGCTTCAACAGTCCAAGTCCTTCTCCTGGAGGAGAGATACAGGCGGCTAGAAACGACTTTTTCCGCCCCGGGGTCTCCCTGAAGCTCGCCTTAGGGAGAGGGCTAATGGCTGTTGAGAACAACTCCGCTTGAGCTTCCAGCGTCTTTGCTGCCAGGCCAGTGGAGAAAGGGAAGAATGGTAGCCTAATAAAGGGTAGGGTTGAGGCCATGCAAGAATTTCGTCCCGCTAACGCGATCAGAAACCTTCGCTTCATACTCCTGGGCTTGTGGATCTTGAGCCTGCTCGTTCTCCTCATCCAAAACTGGGGATCCCCGGCAAGGGTTGTGGTGGGTGGGCAATCGGGATCCCCGCTTCCTCTATCGTTGGTGCTATTGGCCTCTTATGGGGCAGGGATGGGGCTGGGATTTTTGTATGTAGGCTCCTGGCGATTGCACGACCGGGTGTTCCAGCGACAGGCAATCCGTAAGTTAACTCAGTTGAGCGACCGAGTTCGCTTTTTGGAAGCCCAGCTGATTCCCCCCGACCACTATTTGCCCCAAGATCTGCCGGAGTACGAGCCGGATCCCCAAGCAGGCCGCTATTCCTATTCCAATATCCCGCCGGAACGCATTCGCGATCCCGCTCCTGAGGACGACGATGCGGCAGCAGCTCCCAACTGGCGGATTGTCCAGCGGCCCTACGCCGACGAGGAGGAGGAAGGATGGGATTCCTAAACTGGTGGAAATCGTCTGCCGCTCCTGCGTCTGAGCCCGACCCCCGCCCTGAACCGCGGGGACAGAACAACTATCTGCTCATCGTCCTAGACAGTTGCCGCTTCGACAGCCTGCTGGCGGCCAACCCCAAGCACTTGCTGAAGTTGGGCCCTCTGGAAAAGCGCTGGAGCTACGCTTCCTGGACGGCCCCTGCCCATTACAACCTGCTCATGGGCCTGCTGCCCCACACCAGCCCCATCCACGTTTTTGCGTCCGAGCACTACAAGCAAGATTATCTGCGCTACAACGAGCGGCTCGGCACCCGGCAACCCATTGAGTTCAAGCATCTGCTGCCTCATCTCTATTTGCCGACGCTGCTGAAGCATCAACTGGGCTACACCACCCACGCCATGGTCTCCATGCCGGTGCTCAACCCCAGCACGCTGCTGAATCGGGATTTCGATTCCTACCGCCTCATGCCCCAGCACAACGATATGGCGGCCATGGTGGAACAGTTGCGCTTCGAGCCGGATCGCCCCAGCTTTTACCTGTTAAACGTGGGCGAAACTCACTATCCCTACGCGCTGCCCGATGAGGATCCCAGCTTGTGGCCCCGCATCTCGGGGGTGAATGGGGTGTTGAAGCGGCTGGATGAAGGAGAAGAGGACGGGATCCCCTTTTTCGATTCGGCCCAGTTGGAAGAGCTACGGCAGCGACAGATCCAGGCGGTGCGCTACCTGGATGGGATCTTTGAACAGCTGTTCGACCTGGTTCCCAAAAACACCTACATCACGGTTACAGCCGATCACGGCGAACTGTTTGGGGAGGGAGGCTACTTCGGCCACGGCCCTATCCACCACGAAAAAGTGCTGGAGGTGCCTTTTATCGAGGGCAAGATTCGCTAGGATGAGGCCCTCACCCCCAGCCCCTCTCCCTGAGGACAAGGGTGGCCATCGATAGCCCAGCAACTGGGCTTACCAGGATTGAGCCTCTGTTTGCCTGCCGGTTAACGCGATCGCCTGGATCGCATGGGCAGAGCCTCTTCCCTTTTGGAGCAGCTAGATCTGCTGGGTCTCCGGCTTGGGCAGGGTAGGATCCCGGCGGGGTTCGCCGTTGGCGCTACTCGGACGGAGCCCTTGCGGGGATCCTTTTACACCGGAACCCAACCCATCTTCGGCGGCCAGGTCGGCAGAGCGGGCGATCTCGTAAAGGCTTTTCACCACACTGCTGAGGGGAATGGCGACGATCACGCCCAGGATGCCCCCCAGTTGCGCCCCCACCAACAGGGCAATCAAGATCCACACTGGATTTAGCCCGATCAGCTCTCCCATCAGGCGGGGGGCGATGACCCGATCCTTCACCTGCTGCACGATCAGGGAAACCAGCACCACTTTAAGGCTGAGCCAAATGTCCTGAAAGGCCAGCAACACCGCCGCCGCCCCAATGCCAATCACCCCCCCCACCAGGGGGATGACCTCCAGCAGGCCGATCAGCAGGCCAAACAGGAGCCCGAAAGGTACCCGCAAAAACCCAAAAACCGGCACCAGCATCAGGGCCATGATGAACCCCAACACCAACTGGCTGATGAGGAAGTTCTGAAAGCTGAGGGCTAGGGCTTCGCCAATGCGCGGCCCCCAAGGTTTGGGGAAGAGGCTGAGCAACCCCTGCCAGAACTGGCCCCCGTAGAGCAGCATGTAGAGGGCCAACACCAGCACCAGCACCAAGTCGATCACCTGGTTGAACGTACCCAGAAGGAGATCCAGGGATTGGCCGGCAATTTTCTCGGCGCTGGCCTGCAGGCGGTTGAGAAGGGTATTGACCAGCTCCGTCTGGCCAAGGTTGATGTTGCGCTCGGCGGCCCAAAGGCTAATCTGGTCGAGCCAATTTTGTAAGGTGTCCACCCACTCTGGGATCCGCGCCCCCAGCTGCACCACTTGCTTGGCCAAGACCGGCACCACGGCGATCCCCACCAAGACCAGCAGCACCACCGAGAGAGCAAAGACCAGGGTGACCGCCAAACCTCGACTGACCCGATAGCGCCGCAGCACCTGCACCGGGTAGTTGAGCAAAAAGGCCAGCACCGCCGCTGTCAGGATGGTGGTGAGCAAATGCCCAAACAGCCGACCCACCTGTATGGCCAGCCAGCCGCTGATGACGATCAAGATCCAGGTGAGCAGCAACCGCTGCAAGGGTGAGAAGCGATTCATGCCGGAGCCATCCCCAAGGGATCCCAAAGCGCTTAAAAACCCAGGATGCTATACCCACTATCCACGTAGATCACCTGGCCGGTAATGCCGCTGGCCAGGTCGCTGGCCAGAAAAGCCGCCACATTGCCCACCTCTATTTGAGTGACATTGCGCCGTAGGGGAGCTTTCTCCTCCACAGCATGCAGCATGGCATGAAAATCGGAAATGGCCGATGAGGCCAAGGTGCGGATTGGGCCGGCAGAAATGGCGTTCACCCGGATCCCGGCAGGGCCCAGCTCGGCAGCCAGGTAGCGGACACAGGTTTCCAGGCCCGCTTTGGTGACGGCAGCCATGTTGTAGTTGGGCACCACTCGCACTCCTCCCAAGTAGGTCAAGGTGAGGACACTGCTGCCGGATCTCAGTAGGGGCTTGGCAGCCCGGCAGAGGGCAATCAGGGAGTAGGTGCTCACATCCATGGCCAGGGCAAACCCCTCCCGCGAGATATCGCTGAAGTTGCCGCTCAGCTCCTCTTTTTTGACATAGGCCAGGCAGTGAACCAGAATATCGACCTGACCCCATTTTTCGGTTACCCCCTGAAACAGATCGCTGATCTGCTGATCGCTTTGCACGTCGCAGGGGAGGAGAAAATCTGGCTGCAAGGGATCCGTGAGTTGCTGAACTTTGGTTTTGAAGCGATCCCGCTCGTCCGGCAGATAGGTAACCCCTAGGCTGGCCCCCGCTTTGTGCAGTTGCTGAGCAATGCCCCAGGCAATGGAGCGCTCGTTGGCAATGCCGGTTACCAAGGCTTTCTTTCCCGTCAGCTGTAGCATGGCAAAAAAAGTAGGGGTGTATTCCTTTCTATCCTCCCACAGGTGGGAGCTGGGGCTGGGAGAAGGGATCCCAGGCACTCCTGAACTCCCGTTAAAAAGGCCCGGCTTCCACAATGAAAGTCCTTTTGGTTGAAAAGGAATATTGTCTGCTGGATCTCCGCAGCCCTGTTACCCGTGCCGAAATCATCGAGCACCCGTGGTCGTTGGAAGATACCTCCCTCAACCGGGCTGATAGGTGGAAGCAACGTGCAGTTCCTTGAGCTGCTTCGCCTCAACGCTGGAAGGAGCGCCGGTGAGCAAACATCGCGCCTGCTGGGTTTTGGGAAAGGCGATGACATCCCGGATGGAATCTTCCCCGGCCAGCAACATCACCAGCCGATCCAGGCCGTAGGCAATGCCGCCGTGGGGCGGGGTGCCATACTCAAAGGCTTCCAACAAAAAGCCAAACTTGTCCCGCGCCTGTTCGGGGGTGAGGCCAATCGCTTGAAAAACCTGCTCCTGAATTTCCCGCTGGTAAATCCGCAGGGATCCCCCTCCTACTTCCACGCCGTTCCACACCAGGTCATAAGCCTGGGCCCGCGCCGTTTTCAGGTCGGCCAAGTCGTCGGGGTGGGGGGCGGTAAAGGGGTGGTGCAGGGCTTCCAGGCGATTTTCTTCGGCGTTGAACTCAAACATGGGAAAGTCGGTGATCCAGAGGAGATTCAAGGCGTTCTCTGGGATCAAACCCAGCTCCTGGCCCAGGTGCAGCCGCAGCCGGCCCAAAGACTCGTTCACCACTGCCGCCGGCCCTGCCCCAAACAGCAACAGATCCCCTGGCTTGGCCTGGGTGAGATCCAGCAACCGCTTCTCCTGCTCGGGGCTCAAGCTCTCTTTCAGGGCGCCGATGGTATCGAGGCTGTCGGGCCGCACCCGGATAAAGGCCAAGCCGCCCGCCCCATACTGGGTGACCAGCTTGAACAGATCCCCGCCTGGTTTGATGCGGGTGTTGGAGATCTTTTCATCGCCGCCGGGCACTGGCAGGATTTTGATCAAACCGCCCTCAGCCAGCACTTTGGCGAAGACTTTGAATCGGGATCCCTGAAACACCTCCGAAACATCCACCAACTCCATCCCAAAGCGGGTGTCAGGCTTGTCGGAGCCGTAGCGGGCCATGGCCTCGGCATAGGTCAGGCGCGGGAAGGGACGGGGCAGGTGGATCCCTTTGACAGTTTTGAAGATATGGCAGATCAGTCGCTCGTTGAGCTCCAGGATCCCTTCTTGATCCATGAAGCTCATCTCCATGTCCAACTGGGTGAACTCCGGCTGCCGATCCGCCCGCAGATCCTCATCCCGAAAGCAGCGGGCGATCTGGTAGTAGCGATCCACGCCAGCCACCATCAGCAGCTGCTTAAAGAGCTGGGGCGACTGCGGCAGGGCAAACCACTCGCCGGGGTTGACGCGGCTGGGCACCAGGTAGTCTCTGGCCCCTTCTGGGGTGGAGCGGGTGAGGATGGGGGTCTCCACCTCAATGAAGCCCTCTTCATCCTCTAGGAAACGGCGGATGGCCTGGATGACCCGGTGGCGCAGTTGCAGGTTACGGGACATGCGCTCCCGCCGCAAATCCAGGTAGCGATAGCGCAGGCGGATCTCTTCTCGCACTTCCTCTGCTTCTTCTCCCGAGACGCTGAAGGGGAGCTGCTTGCCGACTGGACTGAGCACTTCCAACTGTTCGGCGTAGATCTCGACCTCGCCGGTGGCCAGGCGAGGGTTGAAGGAGTCGGGGGGCCGTTGCTGGACAGTTCCCGTTACCCGCACCACATATTCGTTGCGCACTTCCCCCGCCAGTGGATATGACTGCGGAGTTTTCTGCGGATCCGCCACCAGTTGCACAATGCCAGAGCGATCCCGCAAATCCAGAAAGATCACCCCCCCGTGGTCGCGGCGGCGGTCGATCCAGCCGTAGAGGGTGACGGTCTGGCCAATGTGGGCCGGGCGGACTTCGCCACAGTAGAGGGTGCGGGCCGGGCGATGGATGGCAGCAGGCATGGAAGAGGTGAGAGAACAAGGGTCTGAGCCCCTATCATACAAAACTCAGACCTCCTGCCTCGACTCAGCTTCTCAAGAGCATTCAGGGGATCCGCCCAGGGCTACCACAATCGTGCAGGTGTTGAGGCGCATCATGGCGATGTAGGTTTCAGCACCGCTGCCTGCTTCCCCCAAAGAATCGGAGTACAGCTCCTGTTCCGCTACCTTGACTCCCGCTTCAGCGGCCACCGTTTGGATCAGGGCCGGGTTGAGGGTGGTCTCGGCAAAGACAGCCGGCACCTGTAGAGCGCGGATCTCGGCCACCAACCGGGCCACTGTCTGGGCGCTGGGCTGTTCTTCGGTGCTGATCCCCAGCAGGGATCCCCCCATTTTCAGGCCGTAGGCTTGGGTGTAGTAGGCAAAGGCATCGTGAGTGGTCACCAAAACCCGGTTGGGAGGGGGGATGGTCTGAATTTGCTCCCCAATCCAGGCATGAAGCTCCTCCAGCTCTGCTCGATAGGCAGCAGCATTGGTTTGGAAGAAGGTCGCCTCGCCAGGCACCTGTTCCGCCAGCTCTTGGGCAATGCGCTCCACCATGAGGATGACGTTTTCCACATTGCCCCACACGTGGGGGTCGGGAGTGGGGATCCCATCCTCCTCATTAGTGACGATGGGATCGAGGATCTCGGCCAAGGCAACCCGCCGCGCTCCTTGGGCCGTGGCTTCGATGAGACGCATCAACCCCGGCTCCAGGTTGTAGCCATTCCAGAACACCAAGTCTGCCTGCTCTAGGGCCACCCCATCCGCCGGCGTTGGCTCGTAGACATGGGGATCCATCCCCGGCTGCAGCAGGCTGGTGAGCTGGATGCGATCTTGGCCCACCTGCTCTACCCAATCGGCGATCAGTGTGGTGGTGGCCACAACGCGGGAACGCGCCCATCCCGAACCGGCCAAGGCCAGAAAACTGCCGTTCCCGTCAGCGAGACAGAGTCCTATTGCCAAGCCGAAGGCTGCTACCCAACGGCGCCGCCCCCAAAGGAAGACAAGACTTTTGTTCATCGTTTCATGGTTTAGATGTCCCTTTAGGGTACACTGGACTTACCGAAAATGAAAGCAAAATGAAAAAGCAATCTGCTCCTCTCCCTCTTCGCCCGGCCAGGGGATCCCTGGTGGTGCGGGATCTGACGGTGCGTTACGGCAGCCTGCAGGTGCTGCAAGGGATCCAGGCTGAAATCGCGCCGGGGCGCATCACGGGCATCCTCGGGCCCAACGGGGCCGGCAAAAGCACCTTTCTCAAGGGGCTGTTGGGGTTGGTGCCGCTGGAACGGGGGGAAGTGCGCTACGGCGGACAAGCGCTGCGGGGAGAGCAAGTGGCCTATGTACCCCAGCGCTCGGCCATCGACTGGTCGTTTCCCGCCACGGTGTGGGATGTGGTGTTGATGGGGCAGGTGAGAGCTGCTGGCTGGTTTCGCCGCATCGGGAAAAAGGGGCAGCAGCGGGCTGCTCAAGCCCTGGAGCGGGTGGGGATGGGGGCCTACCGGGATCGCCCCATTGGAAAGCTGTCGGGGGGACAACAGCAGCGGGTGTTCCTGGCGCGGGCCTTGGCGCAAGAAGCGGAGATCTACGCCCTTGACGAACCCTTTGCCGGGATCGACCAGCCCAGCGAAGCTATTTTGTTCCAGGTGTTGCGGGAGCTGGCAGATGCCGGCCACATCGTGATGGTGGTGCACCACGATTTGGGGCAGGCCCGGGCCTACTTCGACGAAGTGCTCCTCCTCAACCGTGTCTTAATTGCCCAGGGATCCCCGCGGGAGGTGTTGCAGCCAGCGGTGTTGCAGCGGGCCTATGGCCGAGCCCTGCTGCTGGACTCAGCTGCCTAGGGAGCATGCCTCTAACCCCCAAAACCCTGAACTTTGCTGAATTTACTGAGCTTTAGGCGGTTTGGCAAAAGTCATTGAGAGGGATATAGTAGA
>NZ_JBSSDE010000028.1:0-41595 GCF_054060435.1 Thermostichus sp. MS-CIW-34
GGATGGACTCCTGCACCCAGGAACCCCTGTCCACCGGCCAAGAGCAAGATGCTATCCACTCGTTGATTTCCGGCAAAGTGTAGTTGTATACGTCCCGGCCAATCTCCAGCCACGCCAACAGCAAGGCCTCCGTCCCGCTGACGCGAGCGGCTTGTTGGCAGGCATCTGGATCAATCCGGTGCTTGTAGGTTACACCAGCATAAGTAGGTTTTGCTACAGATTTCGCTCAGAGGTATGGCGGGGATCCCTGTATCCCGGTGCTCACCCTGCGGGTAGAGTGCAGGACTGATTGCCCCTGCACCTCCGTTAGTTAGCAGATGCGGGATCCTCACCAGTGCACCGTTGGCCACAGTCTACGGCCCGCTTTGCGAATAGCCGTTTGGGCCATCCCAATCCCAAAGGATCCCATCTCTGCACCCCAAAGTTGCCAAAGTTGAATGAAGCTTATGATTCAAGCCGAGCCAAAAAGATTCGGCACAATGGGGAGAGCCATTTCACCAAGCTGTTGAGGACATCGCTATGGCCTACAAACTCTGGATCGACGGCCAATGGGTCGATAGCCAAGGGGGGGGCCTGATGACCATCGAGAACCCGGCCACCGGCGAGAAACTGGCAGAGGTGGTGGATGCCAGCCCTGCCGATGTGGATCGGGCGGTGCAGGCCGCCCAAACAGCCTTCTACGATGGCCGTTGGTCGAAACTTACCCCCGGCGAGCGATCCCTGGCCCTCTGGAAATTGGCAGATCTGATCGAGGCTCGTGCCCCAGAACTGGCTCGTGTGGAATCGGAAAACACCGGCAAGCCCTACGAGTTCCTCAGCTTAGGGGGAGATTTGCCGTTTGCGGTGGATAATCTGCGTTTCTTCGCCGCCGCCGCCCGCGACATCCATGGCTTTAGTGCTGGGGAATACGCCAAGGGCTACACCTCCCTCTTTCGCAAAGAGCCAGTGGGGGTGTGCGCGCAAATTACCCCTTGGAACTATCCGCTGATGATGGCTGTCTGGAAAATCGGCCCCGCCCTGGCCGCCGGCTGTACGGTGGTGCTCAAGCCCGCTCCTGCCACCCCCCTGACCACCCTGATGCTGGGGGAACTGATCGCCGAGGCTGGGATCCCGCCCGGGGTAGTCAATATCGTTACCGGAGGCAATGCCACCGGCCAAGCCCTGGTGGAGCACCCCCAGGTGCGCATGGTCAGCCTTACCGGCTCTACCGCCACCGGCAAGCAGGTGATGCGGACAGCGGCAGATACCCTGAAGCGGGTGCATTTGGAACTGGGGGGCAAAGCGCCGTTTATCGTCTTCGAGGATGCGGACGTAGAGACCGTTGCTGCCAAGGCCACATTTGCTGCCACCGTCAATACCGGCCAAGACTGTACGGCAGCCACCCGCGTCTATGTGCACGAGAGCAAGCTGGCGCAGGCGCAAGAGGCCATTGTAGAAGCCATGCGCAAAGTAACGGTGGGATCCCCTTTCGAGGCGGGAGTGGAGATGGGGCCTTTGGTCTCAGCAGCCCAGCGGGAGCGGGTGATGGGATTTGTGGAGCGGGCCAAAGCAGAGGGAGCCAAGGTGCTGACCGGCGGTCGGATCCCTTCCCAGCTTGCCCAGGGCTACTACTATGAACCCACGGTGATTGCCAATGTCGATCAAAAAGCGGAGATCGTACAGAGTGAGGTTTTTGGGCCGGTTCTCACGCTCGGCTCGTTTCGCGAAGAAGCGGAAGCGCTACGCTTGGGCAATGACGTCCTATACGGGCTGGCGGCTTCTGTGTGGACTCAAGACATCGGACGAGCGATGAGGTTGGCCGCCGATCTGGAGTTCGGCACCGTCTGGATCAACGACCATATTCCCATTGCCTCTGAGGCCCCCCATGGCGGCTTTAAGCAATCGGGATTTGGCAAAGATCTCTCGGCAGAAGCGGTGCGCGACTACCAAATCACCAAACACGTGATGATTGCAACCCGCTGAAGTGATGCCCATTTTGAACAGAAGATGACCACCAAACAGCGGCGGCTCACCAGGGGTATTCCCAGTCGCCGTAGGCCATTGGTGGCCTTGATTCCGACCTACCCCTTCCCCTTGGGAGAGGGCTTGGGGAACTGTCTGGAGCCGGTTTGGAACCTGATACATTCACGCTGAACTCTCCTGAACATGGTTCAGGAAAGAAGCGATCGCATCCTGCCTATCTCTGTTCGCGTCAGCGGGACGGAGTCCAAACAGGAAGGCGGTATCCCGCAAAGCCCTGAGGAATACCCCCCGAGCGCTTTCCCCCTTCACTTCCCGGCAACCGTTGCGGTGGACTCAAGGATCAGGGGGAAACTTGGTCTACTATATCCCTCTCAATGACTTTTGCCAAACCGCCTAAAGCTCAGTAAATTCAGCAAAGTTCAGGGTTTTGGGGGTTAGAGGCATGCTCCCCAGAAAATCTCAGTTGCAAAGGCGGTGCGGAGCACTCAAGCGATAGACTGGGGTGTACAGCTCCCGCTCCGCTGCGAATCTGCTCGATTGAACCGTTGCTCGCCAAGCCTACCCGCCAACCATGGGATCCGCAACTCTATCCGCTCCTTGTACCTTTCCCCTCACCGCTGTAGTGGGGCAACAGGCGGCCAAGCTGGCTCTGCTGCTGGCAGCAGTGGATCCCAGCCTAAGGGGTGTGGTGCTGGTGGGGCCTCGCGGCACCGCCAAGTCGGTTTTGGCCAGAGGGATCCACGCCTTGCTACCGCCCATCGAGGTGATTGCGGGATCCTATTGCAACGACGATCCGGCGCGACCGGATACCTGGTCCGACTGGGCCAAGGCTCGCTACCCAGCCGGAGAGGTGCCGCCCACCCAAGTGATATCGCCCCCCTTTGTCCAGGTTCCCCTGGGCGTCACCGAAGATCGGCTGCTGGGATCCGTCGATGTGGAGGCCTCCATCAGGCAGGGGGAAACGGTCTTCCAGCCAGGGCTCTTGGCTGCTGCCCACCGGGGCGTGCTCTATGTGGATGACATCAACCTCTTGGACGACGCCATCGTCAACTTGTTGCTGACGGTGGTGGGGGATGGGGTCAACCGCCTGGAACGGGAGGGGCTGAGTCTGCAACACCCCTGCCGGCCTCTCTTGGTGGCCACCTACAACCCCGAAGAGGGATCCCTGCGCCCCCACCTGCTGGATCGCCTGGCACTGGTGGTGCCGGTGGGGCAGGAGCTGAGCCTAGAAGAGCGAGGGGAAATTGTCCAACGGGCAACGCAATTTGTCGATGCTCCCGAGCCCTTCCTGGCCGAGCACCAGGCGGAACTGGAGGAAATCCGCACCCGCATCCTCCTGGCGCGGGAGTGGCTGCCCCAGGTCAAGCCGCAGCGGGAACAGCTCCTCTACCTGGTGCAGGAGGCCATCCGCGGCAACGTCCAAGGGCACCGGGGAGAACAATTTGCCCTGCGAGCCGCCTGTGCCCTGGCAGCTCTGGAAGGACGGGATCGCCTGTTGGCCGAGGATCTGCAGCAGGCTGTGCAACTGGTGCTGCTGCCCCGCGCCCAATACGACCCCGACCAGCCCCCCCCTCCCCCCCCGCCACCATCCCAACAGTCGGATCCTTCCCCAAGCAATTCCGACGACACCGGCGAGGACCAGGAGGAGACGGATCCCCAGCCGGAAAGCCTCAGCCTGCCGCAGGAGTTTTTTTTCGATCCTGAGCAGGTGGCCCTCGACCCGCGCCTGCTGGCCTTTGCCCAGTCCCTCAACCAACAGGGGAAAACGGGATCCCGCAGCCTGGTGTTCAGCGCCGACCGAGGCCGCTACGTCAAGCCCATCCTGCCCCAGGGATCCAACCCCCGCGTTGCCGTCGATGCCACCTTGCGAGCTGCTGCCCCCTATCAGAAAAGCCGCCGCCAGCGGCAACCGGGACGTAGCGTGATTGTGGAGCCGAGCGATATCCGCGCCAAAAAGCTGGTTCGCAAGGCCGGAGCCCTGGTGATCTTTGTGGTGGACGCCTCCGGCTCCATGGCCCTCAACCGCATGCAAGCGGCCAAAGGTGCCGCCCTGCGCCTGCTCACCGAGGCTTACCAAAACCGTGACAAGGTGGCCCTCATCGCCTTTCGTGGGGAAACTGCCGAAGTGTTGCTCCCCCCCACCCGCTCCATCGAGCTGGCCCGCCGCCGTCTGGAATCCCTGCCCTGTGGCGGGGGATCCCCTCTCGCCCATGCCCTCACCCAAGCCGTGCGCATGGGAGTCAATGCCCGCACCGCTGGCGATGTAGGTCAGGTGATGCTGGTGGCCCTCACCGATGGCCGGGCCAACATTCCCCTCAGCCGCTCCTTGGGACGGAGCGACAGCAAAAGCCAGTTGGGAGCGGATCCCATCGACCTCAAGCAAGAGCTGCGGGAGATCGCCCTGCGCATCCGCGCCCTGGGGTTGAAGCTGCTTTTGATCGATTCCCAAAGCCGCTTTGTAACCACCGGCTTCAGCGCCGAACTGGCGGAATTGGCGGGCGGACGGTACTTTCATCTGCCCCGTGCCACCGACCAGGGGATCGCAGCCGTGGCCCGCTCGGCTATGCAGGAGGGACGCACCTACCCCTGAGAGAACAGCCTCTCCGTTGGCAAAGGTTGTAACTTTTCTTAATGGTTGGTTATGATCCCTGTAGGCGAACTTCACCTTGTCCCATGGCTACAGGACTCCTGCCCCAACTTTCCCTCCAGAATCCCATGGCTGTCGATTGGGTTAGCCGAGGGGTAGGCGCAGCCATTCGTGCCCTCTTTAAGCATGCAGAGCGGCTGGAGGCGCGCGTGCGAGTGGAGCCTGTTGCCAAATTGTTGCAGGGTCGTATCGACAGCTTTGAACTGTTGGGCCAGCATCTGCAGATGTACAACGGCCTGAGGCTTTCGGCTCTGGAGCTATTCTGCAATGCGGTGGCCATCGATTTCAGCCAAATTTGGCAGGGGAAGATCAAGCTGCGCCAGCCAGTACAGGCCACAATGCGCGTGGTGCTGAGCGAAGACGATCTGGCGCAATCGTTTAACACACCTTTTGTGCTGAATAGGCTGGCCTTAGGAAAGCAGGATGATAGCCCCCTATCCTTCCATCACGTCCATATCAGCATCACCCCGGCGCGACGACTGCAATTCCAGGCAAATGTACAGCAGGGAGAAGCCAGGGCTTTCTGCGTCGGTTTTTCCGCCCAGGTTGAGGTGCTGGAGCGGCGTCGCATCCGCTTTACAGATCCAGTGTTTGAAAGCGGTACAGAAGAGGAGCTAGCCTTGAGCCAAGCTTTGGTACGCTGCCTGAATGAGCTTCTGGATTTGGATCGGCTCGCCTTGCGAGGCACTGAGCTGCGGGTAGACCGGGTGAACTTGCAGCCCCAGCAGATGATCCTGTACGGCAGTGCCACCCTAGCGCAATTTCCCACACGCCAACCCCAATGGGAAAGTGCTTGACAGCCTTTGGAAGGGCGGCTACGCTCAATAGTGGTGAGGAGTGAAGAGAAGAAGCCTCTGGGGTCGAAACACGGACAGACGCCCAGGGGTTTTTTCATGCCTCAGGAGCTTGAGAGCTCCGCTCTGCCCCTCGATCTTGATCTGTTGAACTTGTAGTCCTTTGACCCAAACTGGGACACTACACCCAAAACGTTGGTCGCGTCGTCGCGTCAGCGTTGCCGAGCAATAATGCATGCGGCCAAAGGCTTTTCTCAATGGCCCAGGCGCCTCACCCTAACCTGAAACGACTATGATTGCTCAACGTTGGTTACGCCCGGGGATCAAGCTGCCTTTGCCGTGATGTCCACAGCTTTGCCAACCGGAATACGGCGCGGCTTCTCTAAAGAATGGGGTAGCTGGGTATCCTAAAAGCTGGGGTTACGGCATCCTTCTTTATTCATGGGGATGAAGTGGCTCAAGACATAACGGTCATTCTAAGACCTAGGAAAGAACTCTTCAGCCTTGACCGTGAGGGGATGTTCATTCTTCCGTACCATTGATTCATTATTTAAGCAGGTCTTGTCAAAGCGAGCGCACCGAGTTTGAAACAGCAACCACTCCGCGTACTTGAGTTTTGGGGCCGCCGCTTTCCCCACAGCTTGCGCACCCAGGTGGCATTGGTCATTGCCAGCCTTTCGTTCGTCCCCAACTTGGTTTTCATCCTGTCGGTGCAGTGGATCTGGCCCGACACGCAGTTCAGCACTGAAGGGATCCTCCTGCTGCTGCTGTGGATCCCGTTGCTGGCGGTGCTGTCGGCGGTGGTGGGCTATGCTCTGTCCTCCATGATTTTGCGCCCCCTCACCCTGCTGGCCCGCGAGTTGGCTCATTTGGAAACCTTGATTAACCAGCCCGCCCGTTGGAATCTGCTGCTCCGCCCCGGGGATCCCCAGGAAGCCCTGATCTTGCGGCAGGCCTTTGCCCAGTTGCTGCGCCAGATCCAGATCGATCAAATGCGGCGAGAAGCCTTTACCGCTACCCTCGTTCACGACCTCAAAACCCCCCTCATCGCCTTTGGGCACCTGCTGAGCGCCTTTAAACAGGATCAACAGCTCGAGCCGGAGCAACGTCGCGCTCTGCTGGATCGCATCCTGCAGGAAAATCAACACAATCTCTCTCTGGTGCAAAAAATGGTGGAGGCTCACCGCCTGGAGCGGGGAGAGATCGAGCTGCATCCTCGGCCTTGTGATCTGGGATCCCTGGCCAGAAAGGTGGCCGAGCGCATGGGATCCCTGGCCCAGGAGCGGGGGATCGATCTGCGAGTCGAAGGAGAAGGGTGGGGCAACGCCGATGAGGCAGAGCTGGAGCGGGCGCTGGTGAATCTGGTGGACAACGCCTTGCGCTACGCACGCCATGCGGTGGTGTTAATCGTCAGCCCCCACCAGATCCAGGTGCAGGATGATGGCCCCGGCTTGCCGGCTCCCCTAGAAGAGTTGGCCCAACCCTACGTGACCCAGCCCATTCACATTGCCGGCCACCACTACCCAACCGGCTCAGGAGGTCTGGGGCTATATATCGCCAGGCGCATCCTGCAGGCCCACGGGGGGGACTTGCGGTTGGTCGAGACGGGATCCCAAGGGACTGCTCTAGCCCTGGTGTTGCGGTGACATACTCCCGACCCCGACTGCTGGCAGTACGGAGCGGGCTTCTCGCTTCATCGGGGAGCCTACGCAAGAACCCTCCACGAGCAGACACGGAATGCCCTACCGCGTAGTTGCACCAGATTCCGGCAAAAGCCGTTTTGTGCAACTACTCCTATCATACACCATGTGGGGGTATCTGTATCCCGGCACTGACCCTACGGGTACAGTGCGGGGCTTAGCTACCCCCACACCCCCATAAGCTAACCCAATAGATTGGTGCTGAACAAGACTGGTGTAGTCATTTTAAGTGACATACTCCCGCACTCATGTTGATGCAAAGCGCTCCGCGCCGCTAAAGCGAGAGAGTGCGGGCTTCAAGGACTCCGTCCCGCTGACGCGAACAGTGACTCCGGTTAGCGCTCCGCGCCGCTAGCGCGAAAAGGACATTTCCTGGGCTTAAGGACTACGTCCCGCTAACGCGAAAAGGACGAGATGCCCCGCCCCTGTACTTGATGTCTATAGCGGCAGTGTATAAAACCCCGCTACTTTTTATGGCACCAGTAAGGACAAAACATCATGTCCCCGCCTTTCATCCCGACCCTCACCCTGGATAGTGAATAGTGGATAGTGGTTAGTGGATAGTGACTATTCACTATTCACTAGCCACTAACTAATAGAGGGCGGGGCTTCCCGGCGGTGTAGCTAGCGGTAACTAACGGGGGTGCAGGGGCAATCAGTCCTGCACTCTACCCGCAGGGTAAGCACCGGGATACAGGGATCCCCGCCATACCTCTGAGCGAAATCTGTTGAGCGAAATCTGTAGTAAAACCTACTTATGCTGGCGGTAACCTACAAGTACCGGATTGATCCAGATGCCTCTTGCTCTTGTCCGGTGGACAGGGGTTCCTGGGTGCAGGAGTCCATCCTGCCTGCCGATGCACCGTTCCCTGTGGATTAGACTTGTTTTGCAAGCTGGCAGTAGCCAGGGAGGCTGGGGAAGGGGAACCACCTGTCCAGTCGTTTTGTCGGGGGTTGTAGACCCAGACAAGTGGCGTGGGGCAGGAATGCCCAGCCGCGAGGTAAGGACTCCGTCCTGCTGACGGGAAGGGTGGCCCGCGCTTTGTCCGTAGGACGAGCGCCGGGAGGATGTCACGGTGCATGAAGGGTGGGATCCTCTGCACAAGCGTTCGTGAGGTTGGGTTCATGTCTTCCGTGCTGTGGCAAGCGATTGGGTATGCCTGTGGGATCTCGCTGGGGCTCCTAGGCTTGGTTGCCCTGGTCAACGTTCTTGTGGGGTGGCTGGATCGGCAGACCTCAGAGACTCCGGAGGAGCCGACCGAGTCGCCAGAACCCTGCAGCACAACGGAGGGATCCCCGTCGGCATGAGTGACAGGGTTCGCGTTCACGTCTGGGTACGGGGGCGGGTTCAGGGGGTGGGGTTTCGCGCCCACACCGAAGCCATGGCCCGCAATGCCGGTGTTGGCGGCTGGGTGCGCAACTTGCGGGATGGTCGCGTCGAGGCCGTTTTTGAAGGATCCCCTGCTGCGGTGGAGGCGATGCTGCGC
Organism: Thermostichus sp. MS-CIW-34; assembly: GCF_054060435.1. Lineage (NCBI taxonomy): Bacteria > Bacillati > Cyanobacteriota > Cyanophyceae > Thermostichales > Thermostichaceae > Thermostichus > Thermostichus sp. MS-CIW-34. The sequence continues at coordinate 8,591 of NZ_JBSSDE010000028.1, forward strand.
TGGTGCCAACAGGGCAGCCCCGGTTCGGTTGTGGAGGCCATTGAGCAACGTTCCGAGCCGCCGGAAGGTCTACCCACTTTTGAGATTCGCCCTACCGTTTGAGGAAGTTTCGCTGTTCTGAGGATCTGCTTCAAGCTGGGCTGCTCCGGCCTCGTCCTGGGTTCTGGGCTGCCGTCCCCAGAAACTGTCTGTGAGCTGGGATCCCCAAGGTCGCACTAGAATGGTTACACCGCCAGTTTTTCCTATCCCATGACTGTTGCTGCCCCCGCCAAAGTGCAATACGAAGCTGTGATTGGGCTGGAAGTTCACTGCCAGCTCAGCACTCGCTCCAAGATCTTCTCCAGCAGCGCGACAGCCTTTGGCGCTCCCCCCAACACCCAGATTGACCCCATCTGCATGGGCCTGCCCGGCACCCTGCCGGTGCTCAACGAAAAGGTGCTGGAGTACGCGGTCAAAGCGGGTTTGGCCTTGAATTGCACCATTGCCCCCTACAGCAAGTTCGACCGCAAGCAGTACTTTTACCCCGACTTGCCCAAAAACTACCAAATCTCCCAATACGACCTGCCGATTGCTACCCACGGCTGGATTGAGATCCAGCTCAGCGACGGTCGTACCAAGCGCATCGGCATCACCCGTCTGCACATGGAAGAAGATGCGGGCAAGCTGGTCCACGCTGGCAGCGACCGCCTATCGGGATCCAGCTACTCTTTGGTGGATTTCAACCGGGCGGGGGTTCCCCTCATCGAGATCGTCAGCGAGCCGGACATCCGCAGCGGGGAAGAGGCAGCCGAGTATGTGCAAGAGCTGCGCCGCATCCTGCGCTATGCCGGGCTGTGCGATGGCAACCTGCAGGAGGGATCCCTGCGCTGTGATGTGAACATCTCGGTGCGTCCGCTGGGATCCCAGACCTTTGGCACGAAGGTGGAAATTAAAAACATGAACTCCTTCAACGCCATCCAACGGGCCATCGAGTACGAGTTCAACCGCCAAGTCAAGGCTGTGGAGGCAGGCGAGCGGATCGTGCAAGAGACCCGCCTCTGGGAAGAAAACAGCCAGCGCACCATCAGCATGCGCAAGAAAGAGGGATCCAGCGACTATCGCTATTTCCCCGAGCCCGATCTGCCGCCCATTCGCGTTACCGAAGCGCAGAAAACCCGCTGGCAGGCAGAGCTGCCGGAATTGCCCGGTGTGAAGCGGCGACGTTATCAGGAGGTGTACGGCCTCTCGGTGTACGATGCCCGCTACCTCAGCGATGAACGCAACACCGCCGAATACTTTGAAGCCGTGATCGCCGCCGGTGCCGACCCGAAAGCAGCCGCCAACTGGATGATGAGCGACATCGCCAGCTACCTCAACACCCACAAGCTGGACTATCCCGACATTGCCCTGAAGCCGGAAACCCTGGCCGAGCTGATTGGCCTCATCGAGCAGGGCACCATCTCCAGCAAAATCGCCAAGGAGATCCTGCCGGAACTGCTGGAAAAAGGGGGATCGGCCCGCGCCCTGGTGGAAGCTAAGGGCATGACCCAAATCTCGGATAGCGCTCTGCTGGGGCAGATGATCGCCGAGGTGCTGGCAGAAAACCCCGAGCAACTGCAGCAGTATCGGGGGGGCAAAACCAAGCTCTTCGGCTACTTTGTCGGGCAATTGATGAAAAAAACTCAGGGACGGGCAGATCCAAAGCTGGCCAACGACCTGCTCAAGCAACACCTCGACGGCTAGCTCCAAGCATCGGTGAGGGAATAGCCCAACTCCTGCATCATGCGCCGCAGCAGGGGCAAGCTCAGCCCGATAACATTGCCGGGGCACCCCTCGATCCGCTCCACAAACAGGCTGCCGCGGCCATCGATGGCAAAACAGCCAGCACAATTGAGCGGCTCACCGGTGGCCACATAGGCGCGGATTTCCTCGTCGCTGGGCTTGGCAAAAAACACCCGCGTCACCGCATAGTGGGTGAGGCGGCGGTTCTGCTTCGTGTCAATCAAGGCATGGCCTGTGTAGAGCTCTCCCACTTCGCCCCGCATTTGCCGCAGGCGCCGTTCCGCCTCCAGAGCATTGGCCGGCTTGCCCAGGATCTCGCCATCTAGGTAGAGCACGGAGTCGGCCCCCACGACCAAGACGGGCTCCCGTTGCTGGGCCGCCACCACTTCTGCTTTTGCCGAGGCCAGCTTCTGGACCAGCTCCACGGGATCTGAGCTTTTGATTTGGCTTTCGTCAAAATAGCTGGGCTGAACGCGAAAAGGGATCCCGGCAGCCTTTAACAATTGGCGGCGGGCAGGGGATTGCGAGGCCAGTACGATAGGAGGCAACATCGACTCAACACCTAATTAACACCCAAAGCCTGGACGTTTGCTTAGGGGAAGTTCGCTCTGTGAGCTAGTTTCCATTAGCTTAGTTAGTATGCGCCTGATGGGCGTTGAAAGGAAACTCTCTCGATATCTTCCCAGCTGGATCCCGTTTGTGACCACTCTCCCCACCCAAGCTGATCTCGATCTTGCCCGTTCCGGGATCCTCCAGCGCTATTGGGGGGATCAAGACACTCCGGAAAGCCGCTGGGTGAACTTGCTGGTGGCGGCGCTGGTTTTCTGTTCGTCCACCTTCTTTGTGGTGGAAACCTATCCCATTCCCCCTGAGGTGCGTCTTGGGCTGGAGCGGGTGGATCGCCTCATTCTCGGCTTGTTTGTGGTGGAATATCTGCTCCGCCTGGCGGCGGCCCCGCAAAAGCTGCGCTACGTCTTCAGCCTCTATTCACTCATCGATTTGCTGGCCATTTTGCCCTTTTTTGCCGGGCTAACCGATATTCGCTTCATCCGCCTCTTGCGCTGGTTTCGCATCCTGCGGCTGCTGCGCTTGGTGGAGGGCAAAACCCTGTTTGGGCAAGTGATCTCCGCCGATAGCCGCATTTTGCTGCGCATTTTCTTCACCCTCTTTGCCATTGTTTTCGTCTACTCTGGGCTGATCTACCAGGTAGAACATCCAGTGAATCCTGGCGCTTTTGCCACCTTTTTGGATGCTTTCTACTTTTCCGTCGTTACCATGACCACGGTGGGGTTTGGGGATCTCACCCCCACTTCTGAGCTGGGCCGGCTGCTGACAGTGTTGATGATCTTGACGGGCATAGCCCTGATCCCTTGGCAAGTGGGGGAGTTGATCAAGCAACTGGTAAAAAGCGGCAACTCGGTACAGTGGGCCTGCCCAGGCTGTGGCCTCTCCCAGCACGATGGGGATGCCCAATTCTGCAAGCGCTGCGGCACACTGCTCTATCCAAGGGATTGAGGCTGTTGGCCAATTTGGGGCAAAGACAGGATAGGCTAGGACGGGTTGCAGGAGGATCTGCGATGTTGGCCCACCCCGAGCTAACCATCCCCGGCAAGCTGAACGTGAAGGCGGGCGTGGCGATGCTGGTTGCCGCCATTGTCCTCGGCTGGATCCTCAGCCAAGTTCAGCCGTTGCCGCTCGCCCCCCAGGAGGCTTCGGGGATCCCTGCCGAGCCCCTCCTCTGGCAGGAGGTGCCCAAACAAAAGTACGCCTGGCACATTTGCTACGCCTTTTTGGGCAACATGGGGTTGATCAACATCGGCGGCGGACTGGCCCTGGTGGTGCTGGGATCCCGCTTTACGGCTGGGCAAATGCTCTCGCAAATTCTCCTGTTGGGGGGAATGCTGCACCCGGCTTCTTGGGCTTTGGTGGCCCTGACGGGGCTGGAAGGGTGGGGCTGGCTGGGTAATGCCGGAGCCGCAGCGGTGGCGGTGGTGGTGATGGTGTTGTTTGTTTACCTGGTCTTGGCCACCTGCCGTTCCCTACAAGCCGTCCGAAGGCTGACCCAATCCCGAACCTGCCGTTAGCCCCAGTTGGGGAAAGCTGAGAAATCGTTTAAGATCGTTAACGGCAACACTCTAAACAACCGGACGGTGCTCTGCATGGCGGTGCAAGAGGAGGTTTTTTTTGAGGGCGGCCCCCACAGTGGCGATTTGGTGTTGAACTCCTTCATTGGGGCTACACTTGTCGGCTTGCCTCTGTTTGTGGGGGCACTGGTGCGTAAGCTGTGGGTACACTATCGGATTACCAATCGTCGCATCACCGTGATTGGGGGATGGGGCGGCAAGGAGCGCTCAGATGTAATCTACGGCGAGATTGCCAAGGTGGTTATGGTGCCCCGTGGCTTGGGCGTGTGGGGAGACATGGTGCTCACCCTCAAGGACGGCAGTCGCCTGGAGATGCGGGCCTTGCCTCGCTTTCGGGAAATCTACAACTACATCAACGAGCGGATCGACGAGAAAGCCAAGCAGGTGAGCGGCCCAATTGGCAAAAAGCGCCGCTCTGCCAAGTCCTGACCGTGCCTGACCCTTGGGGATCCCTTCCTGTGGCTGTCCCCACTCTTCCCAGCCGGGATCCCGCTTGGCCTGAGCGCCTGGCCCTGGTGCACGAGTACCTGATCCGGCCGGGGGGATCGGAAAAGGTTTTGCAGGAGCTGGTGGCTTTTGCCCCACAGGCCCCCCTTTACGTCAGTCTCTTCTCCGCTCACACCCTGCCGCCGAGCTGGCAGGAGCTGACAATTCACACCTCCTTTTTGCAAGGCTGGGCCAAGTGGCTGGGGGTGTTGCGCCCTGACTACCACGCCCGCCTCAAGTATCTGCTGCCCTGGATGCCGTTGGCCTACGAGAGCTTCGACTTTTCGGGGTATGACTGTGTGATCTCCAGCAGCCACGCCTTTGCCAAAGGGATCCTGACGGGAGCCTCTACCCTGCACCTGAGCTACATCCACAGCCCCACCCGTTACCTCTGGGAGAACCGGGAGCTGTATCTGCAGCGAGAAGGGCTGGGGAGAAGCGGGCCTGTTGGCGCAATTGGCCAATGGCTGCTGCACCGCTTGCGCCAATGGGATTTTCTGGCAGCTCAACGTCCAGATCTGTTGATCGCCAACTCCCAGCACATTCGCCGCCGCATTGCCAAGCTCTATCGCCGCGAGGCTGTGGTCATTTATCCGCCCGTTCCGCTGCAGGGGTTGGAGCCGGTGGCGGATCCCAGCGCCGATTATGACCTGGTGGCAGGCCGACTGGTGCCCTACAAACGGGTGGATCTGGCGATTGCCGCCTGTGAACGGCTGGGTCGTCGGCTGCTGGTTGTGGGCGAAGGGCCGGAGCTGGCTCGGCTCAAGCGACTGGCGGGGCCGCAGGTGGAGTTTTTGCCCCATCAGCCCCCCGATCGTTTCCGGGAACTGCTAGCCAATTGCCGGCTGCTGCTGTTCCCCTGGGAGGAGGATTTTGGCCTAGTGGCAGTGGAGGCCCAGGCCTGCGGCCGCCCCGTGGTTGCCCTCAACCGGGGAGGTGCCCAAGAGACGGTCATCCACGGCCAAACCGGCATCCTCATTCCCGAGGCCAGTGTGGAAGCGCTGGTGGAAGGGCTGCGGCAGGCGGATCGACAGGAATGGGATCCGCAGCGGATTCGGGCCCATGCTCTGCAATTTGCCCCAGAGCGGTTTCATGCCCAGCTGGGAGCCCTGTTGCGCTGGGCTTGGCCTCGTTTTCAAGCTGGAGAACGGTTGGATCCCCGAGAATGGAGCGCTCAGCTAGAAATCGCAGGAGCCCCGCACTGTACCCGTAGGGTCAGTGCCGGGAGGAATGCGCTTTGATGAAGTACAATGGACCTATGAGCCAAGTCCTGACCATATCCTGTAAGCTCAAGGCGTTCCCGTCACAAGCCGCCAAATTGGACGCGACGATGGATGTCTTTGTGCAGGCATTGAACTGGGTCAACCAGAACACGCCGGAGAAGATCGTCAACGCGGTCAAGTTGCAATCCCTTTGCTACTACGAGATTCGAGCTCGGTTCGGCTTGTCCAGTAACTTGGCTCAACAGGTGTGCAGACGGGTGGCAGGCGCTCGCAAAGTGGCGAGACAGCGCAACCGTCCGGTTAAAGAGTTCAAGCGTAGGTTCGTTACCTACGATGCACGTATCTTCTCATTTCGCGAGAAAGACTGGACGGTGTCGCTGACCACGGTGGAAGGGCGAGAGCGCTTTGAACTAGCCATTGGCAACTACCAGCGTGGGATGCTGGCTGGTTCCAACCCAAAATCTGCCACCCTGGTCAAGCGGAAAGACGGCTCCTACTACATCCAGATTTGCGTAGAGAAAAACCCGCCCAAGCAACAAGATACCGACAGGGTGATCGGGGTGGACTTTGGAAGGACAGATATTGCCCATACGTCAGAGGGGGACAACTGGAATGGACAGCAGTTGAACCGAGTCCGAGACCACTACTCCCGGTTGAGGGCGGTACTCCAACGTAAAGCCAGTAAGGGCACACGCAGTTCGCGGCGCAGATGCAGAGAACTGTTGCAACGGCTGTCTGGCAAGGAGAGACGCTTTCAAGTGTGGGTCAATCATCGCATCTCCAAAGCTATTGTCTCTAGGGCAAAGGCGACAAATAGCGCTCTTGCTCTGGAAGACTTGACAGGGATTCGGGAAAGGGCCAATCAACAGCCACGCAGCAAGACAGAGCGTAGGCGGGCAAATAGTTGGGCGTTTTATCAACTCCGTCAATTTTTGGAGTACAAGGCTCTGCGTGCGGGGGTTGCTCTGATTCTTGTTCCGCCTGCCTACACGTCGCAGACCTGCCACCGGTGTTTGCACATTCATCCCGACCCTGCGCAATCCTACCGCAGTGGAAAGAAGTTTAAGTGTGGACACTGTGGATGGGAAGGGGATGCGGATTTAAATGGTGCGAATGTGATTGCGCTTTTGGGGGCTGTCGTAAACCAGCCTAGAGGTCCGGGCTTGTTTTGTTCTCTGGTAGAGCAGAACAGGCTCAGGGCTACTGAAAGCCCGCTCCGTACCGCTTAGCGGTCGGAGTCGGGTAGTTTACTAGGGCCGCCGCTGCACAAAAGTCGGCAACTCAATCCGGTTGCGACTGCCCGTTTCCCCTCCTGCCCGTGAAGCGGCCAAAGCGGAGCGTTTCAGGAGCCTTTCTGTCCGTTGGCGCCAGCCGAGCGGGGCACTTTCTTCCCGCTCGTCCAGGGTGAGCGGCGGGATCCCTGGGGTGGGTGTTCTCCAGGTGGTGGCCGGGGAAGGAGCAGACTCGTCAGCCGCGGCAGGAATCCGTTCCTGGGCCCGATGATTCGACCTGGGCTCGACAACCGCTGGCTGAGGGGAAGCGGAGGCCGACTGACGCAGTGTGGCCAGTTGCTCTTCCAGTTCTTGATTGCGCTGCTGCAGCAGGGCCACTTCCTTTTCTTGGGTTTGCGCGTAGGCGTGGGCCTGCACACACTCGGTTTTCAAAGCCATCACCTGCTGCTGCAACTTCTCGATTTGCTTTTGGCTGACCAGATGATGGGCCTCGGCCAGTTCTCGCCCCCGCCGGGCTGCTTCCAGGCTTTCTCGGGTGTCCTGCACCTGCTGCTGAACTTCCTGCCACTGGGCAAGGGTGGGACGCTGGGCCAACTCTTGCATGAGCTGATCCCGCTCGGCTCGCAAAGCACCAAGCTCGCGGGTCAAAGCCTGCACCTGCTCCTCCAGGGCAAGGATTCGCTGCGCCTGTGAGGACTCTGTTTCCCTGAGGTGGGCGGCCTGGGCTGCTTCCGCTTCCAGCTTGGCAATCTGTTGGGCTTGCTCGGCCTGCTGCCGCTGACTCTGCTGCAGCTCTTCCAGCAAGGTGGCCCGCTCGGCCTTGGCAAAAGAGGCCTGTTGGCGCAGATGATCCAGCTCCGCCTGCAAGCGTGCCCATTGCTCTGGGGTAGGACGCTCTTCCAGTTCGCGAATACGTTGCCGGGCGGTGTTCAGATCAGCTTCCATGTGTGCCTTTTCGGTTTCCAGATGGGTCTTCAAACGCTGCCATTCGGCTTCCGCTTGGCGGTGGGCAGCCTCTAGCTCCGCCCGTAGGGTTTCCAGTTCTTGTGCAGAAGGTCGAGCGGCCAACTCTTGGATTTGCGCTTGCAATTGTGCTTTTTCCTCCTCTAGCTGCTGTACACGGAGCTGCAATTGGGCTTGCAAAAGCTGTACCTGCGGCAACTTGACGGCGTATTCTCCCAATTGGTTGGCCTGCTGTTTCAGCTCCAGGAGCTCCTGCTGCAGTTGGTAAAATCGGGCCGGATCGACGCGCCGCTGCAATTCCGCCTTGAGGGTTTCAATTTCCGTCTGACTGGTTTGCAACTGCTGCTGCAGAATGTGGTAGTGCTCCAGCGTTGGACGGCGCTCCATTTCCCACAGGAGATTCTGCAGTTCTTCGATGTGCTGTTGCTGAAGCTGAAAAGCCTCTGGGGTAGGGCGCTGGGCCAGCCGCGCTTTCTCCTCTTGACACGCTTGCAAAGCTTGATCCCGCTCTTGAATCTGGGCCTGTGCTTCCAGCAGTTGATGTTCCAGGCGATGGATGCACTCAATCTGCTGCAATGACAGCGCTTCCGATTCGGCGAGGGATCGCTCTAGGTTGCGCACCCGCGCCCGCAAGGCTTTTAGCTCCTCTTCCCCTTCCATATCCAGGCTGCTCGACAGGTTATGGGCCTTACTGTAGCAGATGGTCTGGATGAAAATCCAGCTTGCCACTATCTGTAGTGTAAATTTTTAGCTTTTCCTAGAACCAACACTAACTCTGTTGCCCCCGCCCTCTATACTGAGAAGGTGAGTTTTCAGATGAACCCTGTGATGAAGCTGGGATCCAAATCCTGGGGATGGGCGCTGGGCCTGCTGGGCGTGGCCTTGGTCGGTTGTGGTGCCGATGCGCTGACGGCCAGTACTCCACCGCCGCCTTTGATCACCAGCAGCGATATCCCTTCTGTGGTACATCGGAACGGCTTTTTGGAGCTGGGGGTTTCGGTATCGGTGCCGGGCCGGATCCCGGCGGAGCTGGCGTTTCAGGTGTCGTGGTCAGGGATCGAGGTGCAGACGCTATCGGCAGCCCAGGTGAATTGTGTGTCGGGAGAGGTGTTCTGTACAACCCGCTTCCGCATTCGCCCTCCCCTAAGCTTGGTGCCCGGCTCCTACCTGCTCAGCTTGCGGGTCTTCGACCGGTTGGGTCAAAGTGCTGCGGTGACCGGGATGGTGCTGGTGAGGGATCCCTGAGGTCGCCCTATCCTTGCCCAGCCTTGACGGAAGCAGTGCGGTTCCCGTTCCCATAAGCATTGCGTAGCAGTAGGTAGCAGTATGAGGTGCCGTAGGCATAGCACCTCTGCCCAAGCTTTGAATGGGTAAGGGATCCCTTCAGCGGGGGGGAAATACTTTTTGGCAAACATCGTCGGCGAAAGCTTCCACCGCTTCTCGGATTGCCTGCCTCAAGTTGGTATAGGCCTTGGCAAAAGGGGGGAGCCGCTCGCTCAGCCCCAGCAGGTCGTGGGTGACCAAAATCTGACCATCGCAAGCCGGCCCGGCTCCAATGCCCAAGGTTGGGATCCCCACCTGGGCTGAGATTTGGGCAGCCAATTCCGCCGGCATGTGCTCCAGAACCAGGGCAAATGCCCCTGCTTGTTCCAGGCTGAGGGCCTCTTGTCGCAGACGCTCCGCCTCCGGAGTGGTTTTTCCCTGCTGGCGATAGCCTCCCAGTTGATGTTTGGCCTGCGGAGTGAGGCCGATGTGACCCAAAACCGGGATCCCCCGCTGCACCAGAAAGGCCACCGTTTCCACCATGTCGGGGTAGCCCCCCTCCAGCTTGACCCCGTTGACTCCTGCCTCCTTCATCAACCGCCCTGCTGAGAGGAGAGCTTGTTCTTTGTGGACTTGATAAGTCAAGAAGGGCAAGTCGGCCACCAAAAAGGCCCGTTCTACCCCGCGGCGCACCGCCTGGGCGTGATGGAGCATCTGTTCCAGCGTCAGGGGCAGGGTGCTGGTATACCCCAAGTGGGTCATGGCCAAGCTGTCGCCCACCAGGATCAAGTCGATCCCAGCCTGATCCAAAATCTGAGCGGTGGCGTAGTCGGCAGCCGTGAGGGCCACCAAAGGTTGACCCGCCTGTTTGGCCTGGCGAAAGTGGTGAATGGATAGAGCAGCCATATCCCTATGATCTCATCTGGGCGTTCCCGCCAGCGGTGCGGAGCACTTTCCCATCAACCGCATCCCGTGGGGGAAGCAAGCTTGGCTTTGAGGCTGGGAAGAAGCAGGAGACTCGGTTTGCCGTTAAGATGGTAAAGCCCCACAGCTGACTGGAAGGGTGACAGAGTGGTTGATTGTGACGCTCTCGAAAAGCGTTGTGACTGCAAGGTCACCGTGGGTTCGAATCCCACCCCTTCCGTCTTCAGGCATACAGTTTTAGAACGCCTTGCCCAGCTAGGGCCTCTGGGATTTTTGGGGATCCCACCCAAGCCCTTCGCATCAGCGGTGCGGTTCCCCCATAACACTTTTGGCATGGAGCCAAGGTCAAGGTTGGATGGGGTTCTTGGCCTTTCTTCTAGAGTCTTATGTTCACCGCTCCTGCTCTCTCTGCCCAACTGCATCCGCTCATTCAGGGCTTATCCGAGGCAGTCCTGAACGTTTGGGGATCTACCCTCACCCTAGCCCCCTATCCTCTGCCTGAAGATCTGGGCTACGTGGAAGGCCGCCTAGAGGGTGAGAAATTGCAAATTGAAAACCGCTGCTACCAAGGGGATCCCTTTCGCAAACTGCACCTGGAGCTGGCCCAGGCCGGGCAGAGCCTGGATATTCTCCATTGCGTTATGTTTCCGCAGCCGCAGTACCCGCTGCCGCTGTTCGGTTGCGACATTGTGGTCGGTCGCGGACAGGTGAGCGCCGCCATTGTCGATCTCTCGCCGGTGACCCCCAGCTTGCCCGATCTCTATATCCAGGAGCTGGAAGCGTTGGGATCCCATCTCGTCCCTTTCCAACACCGGCGCCGGTTGCCGGAGTGGGGCACGATTTTTTCTCCCTACTGCCTGTTCGTGCGTCCTGCCGACGAAGCAGAGGCCGAGCGCTTTTTACACTTTGCCTGCCGTTTCCTGGAAATTCACTGCCGGCTGGCGCAGCAGATTCCCCCGCAGACGGATCCCGGCCAGATTTTGGCCCACTACCAGGGGCAGCAGCGCTATTGCAGCCAGCAACAGCAGAACGACCGCACCCGCCGCGTTTTAGAAAAAGCCTTCGGTCCCGCCTGGGCAGAGCGCTACATGAACACCGTCCTTTTTGACTTGCCTCCCAGTCCCGTGCAGATCTAGGCGGGATCCCCTTGCAGCCGCTGCTGGATGCTCAACGCCAATTTTTGCCCTAAGAACTCCGGCATGGTTGGAGTTGAATCCGGCCCTAGCAAGTAAAAAATGAAGCGCGTTTGCTTGCGGCGGAGCATCAAATTGAGGTTAACAACGGTCAAATCCTCCTGCGCGAGGGCCGTCATCACCCGGTAGAACACGCCCGGCTGGTTGTCCACATCCACCAAAAGTGTGGGCAAATGAAACACTGGGTCAAAGTAAAAAGAAACCTGCGCCTCTTTCAGGCCGGCCTTGAGATCAAACTCCAGTGCCAAGGTTTCGTGAACGCGAAACACACCCGCCAGGCATTCGTGAATGGCCCGTTCTAGGCTGAGCTTGGTTTGGGAAGAAAGGCTGTGGCCATCGCGGGAGACGATGGTGCGGATAAACACCAGGTGCGGTGAGTAGATCTGCCCATAGAGATGGATGCCGTGCACCGAGAGATTAAAAGCGGTGAACACCCCAAACAGATCGCTGAGCAGAGAAGGTCGGTTGCGGTAGGCCAGACAGACCACCGTCTTGCGACCTTCGTCCTGCATCTGTACCACCGCCTTGCGGGTTTGGTAGAGGGCGTAGGCCAAGCGCAGATTTTGGGCCTGCACCTCGCTGCTGACAAACTGGCTGTAAAAAGGCGGAAAGCTCTGGTTAAAACGCCGCATCAGAGCGGATCGCGTCAGCGGGACGGAGTCCTTGCGGGTGCTGACTTTGAGCGGCTGAAGATCTTCATGGGCAGCCCTCTTCCGCGCTTCCCGATCCCCGGCAACTCCTAGAGAAGCCACCTTGGGCTGGGGAGTGCCCTGCTGTGCTGATTGCTCATCAGTTGACATCGACCTCGCCACCTGCGTTGCTCCTTCTCCATCGTTGCTCAGTACGCCCCAGCCAAACCTCATTTATCCGCAAAATCACTGAGGCTCGAAACGAATGTTGACGCTGTATCCAATTCTTGTCCAATGCTTTTCAGTTCAATTTATCTCATAGGGCTAAGCTGGGCATCTGAGGAGCCAGTGGGGGCATCCCCCAATTGGGGGGATCCTTCCCTTCTTCGCTGCTGAACCGACGCTGTGAGCCTTTCAATCCCAGAATAGCCAGAATAAGCCTAAACTATGAATTGAGCAGAGCGCTGCAATTTTTGATATAAAGTGCCGCATTGAGTGCTGGCCGGCTGGGTGACATGAAGCGCTATCTTGTTGGCCATCACTTTGGTTTTCCTTTAGGTTTGTGAAGGGATCCCTGTGAGCAGGACTGTTGCCGATCCCACCCCATTTTCGCCCGCACAAGCGCCGGATCCCGGTGGAGCCTGGTGGGATCTCAGTCTCATCGCCTCCCCTGCCCAAGAAGACCTGATCTTTTGGCGGCTGGAGAATTTTGGCTGTCGGGGCATGACCAGCCAAGCCTATGGCGAAGATCAGATTTGCATTCACGCCTATCTGCCTTGGCCTCACGTCAGCCTCTTGGATTTGGCAGCCCTCTCCCTGCGCCTGCAGCAGGATGCCCTCATTGCCGGTCAGCGGGTTCCCAAGCTGCGCTGGGAACGCATAGAGGCGGAAGATTGGAGCAGCAGTTGGAAGCAGCACTGGCAGCCCCAACCCATCGGGGATAAGTTGCTCATTTGTCCGGCCTGGCTGGATCCGCCCCCTCACCCCGGTCGGCACCTGTTGCGGCTGGATCCCGGTATGGCCTTCGGCACGGGCACTCACCCCACCACGCAGCTCTGTCTGGAGTCGCTGGAAATGCGTCTGGAGAGCTGGGGAGGGGATCCCCCGGCGGCGACGCTGGCGGATGTGGGCTGTGGATCCGGCATTTTGTCGTTGGCGGCGGCCCTGTTGGGGGTGAAGCGGGTGTTTGCGGTGGACATCGACCCCCTGGCGGTGCAAGCCACGATGCACAACCGCGATCTCAACGGCCTGACGGATCGCATTGTGGTCGCTCAGGGCAGCCTGGAGCAGATTCCCGAAATGGTGGATGGGCTGGTGTGCAACATCCTGGCAGATGTGATCCTGGATATGATCCCGGAGTTTCGGCTGGTGGTGAAGGAGGGGGGATGGCTGATCCTCAGCGGCATCCTCATCGAGCAGGCCAAGTTGGTGGCGGAGATGCTGGAGGCCAACGAATGGGTGGTGGCAGCCCTCTGGCGACGGGGGGAATGGTGTTGTCTGAACGCACGCATGACCTGAGCGCTTTGCCCCGATTGGCGATTGACCCAGCGCAGCGGGATCCCAGCGGTGTTCTCCATTTAACTGGTCTGCAACAGCACTACTTGCAGCGGGTACGCCGCCTCAGGCCAGGGGATCTCTTTTTGGTTTTGGACGGCTCAGGCAAGCTGTGGGCGGCCCGTTGGCAAGCCCAGGGATCCCGAGTTGTGGGCGAGGTGGAGGTGCTGCCGCGGGAATTGCCTGTTTCTTTGCATCTGGGCTTGGCGGTGGTCAAAGGGCAGGGGTTTGACGAGGTGCTCCGCCAGGTTACCGAGCTGGGGGCGGCGCGCATTACTCCCCTGCTGACGGAGCGCACCGTGTTGGAACCGGGATCTGGGCGGCAGGAACGCTGGCAAAAAATTGTGCGGGAGGCCACAGAACAATGTGAGCGGTTGCGCTGGCCTCAGGTTGATCCCCCTACCCCTTGGACAAGTTGGCTGGCGGAGCTACAAGCCGTTCGCGCTACTCGGACGGAGTCCTTTTGGTGGGGTATAGCCGTGGCTCGGCACAAAGCGCCCCCGCTGGTGCAAGCCCTGCCAAAGCTCAGGGATCCCGTCTTGGCCATAGCCATCGGCCCAGAGGGGGGCTGGACCGTTGCCGAACGTCGGCAAGCTGAGGAATATGGGGGGGTGTGCGTCTCCCTTGGCCCTACCATCTTGCGAGCTACCACCGCCGCTGTTGTTGCCACCAGCCAAATTGCCGCCACCTACTCCTGGTTGGACTCGAGCTTGGATCGGGGTCATTTGGCTCCGCTAGCGACGGGGAGTGTTGTCGCCGATAATCAATAACTAGGCCGTTTGCGTCAGCGGGACGGAGTCCTTTGACGAGAACAGCCATTGGCATAGCAGGCGGCCAGGCCCACCCCAGGGAGGGAGAACGAGAATGGAGATGATCCAGGCGGTGCGGGGCACCCGAGATATTCTGCCGCAGGAGGTGCGGCTCTGGCAGCAGGTGGAAGCCAGCGCCCGAGAGATCCTGGGACGGGCCAACTACCAAGAAATTCGCACCCCCATCCTGGAGTTGACGGAGCTCTTTGCCCGCAGCATTGGCAGTGCCACCGACGTGGTGGGCAAGGAGATGTACTCCTTCAGCACCCGTGGCGAGCAAGAGGTGAGCCTGCGCCCAGAGAACACAGCAGGTGTGGTGCGGGCCTACATCCAGCACGGGCTGCAAACGGCTGGAGATGTGCAACGCCTCTGGTATTGTGGGCCGATGTTTCGCTATGAGCGTCCCCAGGCGGGGCGGCAACGCCAGTTCCACCAGTTGGGGGTAGAGCTGCTGGGCAGCCGGGATCCCCGCGCCGATGCGGAAGTCATCGCCTTGGCCTGGGAGCTGTTGCAAGCGGTGGGGGCGGAGAACCTGAGCTTGCGGCTCAATTCCCTGGGGGATCTGCAGGATCGGCGGGCCTATCGCCAGGCCCTGGTGGACTACCTCACTCCCTTGCGGGAGAAGCTGGATCCTGACTCCCAAGAGCGTCTCACCCGCAACCCGCTGCGCATTCTAGACAGCAAGGATCCCCGCACCCGCGAGATTGCCGAGGGGGCCCCCAAGCTGCCGGATTACCTCGGCCCAGAATCGCGGGCTTTCTTCGAGCAGGTGCAAGCTCACCTGCAGATGTTGGATATTCCCTACCAGTTGGATCCCTACTTGGTGCGGGGCCTGGACTACTACACCGACACCGCCTTTGAGATCGTCTCACCTGACTTGGGATCCCAGAGTACCGTCTGTGGGGGTGGTCGCTACGACGGCTTGGTGGAAGAGCTGGGCGGACCTTCTACCCCAGCGGTGGGCTGGGCCGTCGGCATGGAGCGGCTGGTGCTGCTGTTGCAAAAGAAACAAGGGGAGGCTCCGCCAGCACCGGTCGAGGTTTACGTGATCTCCCGTGGGGCGAAGGCTGAGGCCCAATCCCTCCGGATCGCTCAAGCGCTGCGCCAAGCTGGTTTCTGCACCGAGCTGGATCTGAGCGGCAGCGCCTTTGGCAAGCAGTTCAAACGGGCCAGCCGCAGCGGCGCAACTTGGGCTGTTGTGCTAGGGGATGCGGAAGCTGCAGCCGGAGAGGTACAGCTTAAGCACCTGCCTACAGGGCAACAGCAAACCCTTTTGCAAGCCGATCTGATTCAGTATCTGGCATGCCATTCGCGTCAGCAGTGCGGAGCACCAAGGTGATGGAGCTATGTTAAATTTCTGGGTTCGGCGGGACGGCCAGGAAGACTGGCAGCCAGTACCAGCCGAGGGAGCAGTTCTGGAAGAAGATACCTACACCATTGTTGCCCGTTCGCCCCAGCCCCACTTCACCATCACGGTGGAAGTCCGGCAGCGTCCTCTAGGGCCACAGAATCAGGGCCCCAACACCGGCACGACTCCTCCACAGGTCCAAACCCGTTCTGTGCGCACCAACGATGAAGGGATCGGCATTATTTTGCCTGCCAGCCGCCTCACCCCTGGGTTTTGGGAATTGCACTGCCGAGATGCCGACTTGATCGCAGAACTGTTCGGTGAAACCGAGTTGGACAATTGTCTCCGTTTTCAGGTTGTGCCTGCCCCCGCGCCTCTGGAGCCGGAACGAGGGATCCCTGCCCCGGTGGCTGAAGAGGCCGGGTTTGAGCCCCCCCAGAAAAAAGAGGTCGCCATCCCGCCAGAGCTGTTTTCCCTAATGCACAGTGAATTGGAGGGATCCCCGGAGGAGGTGCTGGTGTTGACGGGGCGGATCGGCTGCAGCGGCGAGCTGCGGGTACAGGTTTGGCCAGAAGGGGAGGAGAGGCCGCTTTTCCAGGGACAACGGCAAATTCAACTCCCGGCGGGGGCGCGGACGGCGGTGTTCAGCATCCCCATCACCCTGCCCAGCCAAGTGTGGGCCCGTCCTTTACGGGGAGAACTGGCCCTTACTCCCTCCTCCTGGTGGGATCCAGAGCCGTCGCCTCAGACCCTGACCATCCCCTTTTCCATTCGCTGTCGCAGCCAAGAGGCAGGACTTCTTGGCGCAGGGATCCCCCTCCCGCAGCAGCAAGAGGAAGAGAGGCTGGCCGATGCTGCCAGTCCTGCCTCGACCGCAACCCTGCTCTCTCCCGAACGAACCTTGCAAAAGCTGCTGCGCATCTGGCAGCACAGTGCTCCTGCTGGAGGGGATCCCGGCTCGACTCAGCCGGCAGAGCCCTCTGCTAAGGCCGCACCCGAACCTAACCCCCAGCCTGCGGCGCCGATTTCCCCTCTTCCCTCACCCCCCCAAGCTGAGCCAATGGGCGAGGATGCCGCCCTGCCAGCCCCAGCAGGGAGCCCGGCCACCCCACCTCCGCCTGCATTCGCCCTGCCTGCCACCAGCAAGGACACCAAAAACTCGCCCCCGCCGCCAGAAGTGTGCCCGGCGCCACAACTGCTGGTGCCTGAGCAATTGCGAGCGGGCGACAATTTCGATGTGGTGCTGCGTTTGCCGGCCTTGGCCCCTGCCTCCGCCGCCGGCGCCGCCTCCCAGCCACCTTATTGGATCAAGTTTTGGGTCAAGCATGGCCGCACCCGCTCGTTGGTGGATGGCCCCCGCTGGTTGCTGGACTTCTCCCGCGACGATCAGGGGCAGTGGCAAGCTTTAACCCGCATGACCATTCCCCCAGGCGTCCCCGAGCTGATCTTTGAAGCTTGGGCCGTCAGCCCGGATCGCCAGCAGCAGAGCGACCGAGTTACAGAGCACCGCTCTATCTTGCCTTAGGGATCCCTCGCTCTTGAGTCCTGTTTAGTCTTGGACGGAGCGCACCATCAGCACTGGGCAGCCGATGTGCACCCGCACATAGTCGGAGATGGAACGCCCCAGCAGCCGATCCAGGTCGGGGATGCTGCGGGCAATGCTGGGCCGGCGATCCGGGGATCCCATCACCAGCAGATCGGCCTTGCTTTCTTCAGCCAGGCGGACAATCTCCGTAGCCGGATCCCCGACAGCCGTCAACACCTGGTGGCCGATTTGCCGGTTTTTGAGGATGTCGATTGCCCGATCTAGGGCCTCATCTCTACCTGGGTTGTCGGCATCCAACTGCACAGAGGCCAGGAAGATCTGGGCCCCTTGAATGCCGGAGATCAAGTCAAGGGCTGTGGCAAAGGCGGCCTGGGCAGCGGGGGAGTTGTTGAGGGCCACCATGACATGGCTGGGGTATTTGACGTAGGCGTCGTCTTTGACCAGCAGCATTGGGCAGGAGGCGAGCTGGAACACATATTGGCTCACCGAGTTCTGCAAAATGGCCATGATGCGGTTGCGCCCCCGGGATCCCATGACAATTAAGGGATTGGGCATAGACTCGGCCACCTGCAGCACCACCACCTTGGGATCCCCTTCCACCAGTTGGGTGCTGATCTTTAGCCCTGGGCGGGGGGGGAAAGTCTGCAGGGTTTGGGCCAGCAGTTCCTGCCCCTTTTGCCAGGCAGCCCGCATCTCCTCGGCAGAGGTCTGGGAAGGCACCGCATGCAGCAATGTCACGTGGCACTGGGCAAAGGCCGGCAGAGACAGAAGGGTATGCACCATTTGCTCAGTGGGGCCGCTGCCATCGATGGCGGCAATGAGGTTCTCAAATCGAGACATGGGATCCGTTCTCCGGGCCGTAGTTTGCCAAGACTCATCCTAGATCTGCCCCTGCGGATCCCTGTTACCGTAGGGGATATCCTGCAACATTTTGTTGGGTTTCAGTAACTTAGCCACACATAGCCGGTAAAGCCGCCGCCGGCATTGGTGTTGCGGCCGGTCAAGAATTGAAACCCTCCCAAGCCCAGCGTTAACCCTCCCTCCAGCCGCCAGTTGAGCTGGCCAGAAAGCTTGAGGTTGTCGTAGTCGGGATCCTGAACGGCCAAATCCCCGAACAACAAAGGCGCGCCGTTGCCCAACGTAAAATCCCCATCCAGGGCCAGGATGGCCTGCAGCTCAGGAGTCAGGTCTGCCCCGAAGGTCAGGTTGGCCTTGACCCGATCCCCGGGATAGCCCAAGTAATCTCGGAACGTGAGGCAGGAGTCGAAAAAGGCGGGCAGGGATCCCAACTGGGTATTGGCCGCCACCCCAACTTTGAGATCGTAGCCGAAAACACCGTACCCCAAGGGCAGGGGGATGTCTCGGGTGGCGTATCCCGGCGGGATCAAGGCCGTCAATTGGGCCGAAAGGAAGGGATCCCCGTTCCCCCAAGTATGGCGCAGGCCCAGTTCCAGATCCCGCAGGCCCTGGTTGCGCTGGGTAACGGTGTCAGCCCCGCTGGCAAAGCGATTTTCGATGAAAACGTAGCTGGTGTTGAGGTTGAGAGTGAGCTGATCGCTAAGGCCAGTCTCGGCGAAAAGGTTGAGGCGGGTTTCTCCGTACTCCGAAAGGGCCGGCTGCAGGCGTCCCCCCTGATCAAAGCGGGTGCGAGGCCGATAGACCTCCGGCTGCAGCGAAAAAAAAGTCTTGCCGGCACCGCGGGGAAAACCGCATCCTGCCCAGGCCGGCAGCTCCGGCGGCATTGCACTAACCACTAGACTCGCCAGCAGGCTTGCCCATGGAAATCTAGGCTTCTTCATGGCAGGGGGATCCCGGCAGTTTCAGGGGGATTGTATCCCCAGGATCAAGCTCTGGGCCAAGATCCGGGACAAAACCGGCTTTGGAACGACTGCTAACTATGAGGTGGCAGCCGGTAGGCCCACCTGTGCCCGGAATTGGCGAGCGGCGGTCAGCGCTCCGAAGGGATCCCCCTTATACAGGCCGTAGTGCATGAGAGAAAAGCGCCGCAGCCCCAGTTGAGACACTTCCTGCAGCCACTCCGGCTGGCTCATGAGCTGAAAGTCTGTATGGACGGTGTCGGCCCGTCCGCCGCTGGGGTGCTTGTCCTTAATCGATGGCTCGTAGTGGGCCAACATCAGGTTGGAGTGGATGGGGGAAAACAGGCGGCAACAGAGGCGGATCTGCTCCGGGTTACCGGGATCCGGGCCGTTCAACTCTGGATTAAACTCTCCGGGCCGCCGCTGGCGCATCGACTGGAAGGCGATCCCGTCCATTTGGCTCATAGTCTCGGCAAAGGGCTCCACCATGCTGCGGCCTGCCCCCTGGGAAGGGTCGTCAAAGGTGGCAATCCAGCCCCCCCAGCACAGGGCTACTTCGGCTGCCGGCAGCCGCTCCTTGATGGCTTGGCGGGCTGTGAGGACATTGCGCATTAGGGCTTGGTAGTAGAAAGCAGTGTCGGCGTTGTAGGTATCTGCTGGGATCCGCCAATAGGAAAACTCAGTAGCCAAGCTCCAGTAGGTGGGGCGGCCCTGAGGATTGGCTTGGGCAATATAGCCCGCCAGCTCGGCCACGTCCTCCACAAATTGCGGGGAGATGTGATAGTCGCCGCAGGGGCGGTGGGTGTCGTCTTCCCAGGTGATGATGTGGAGGGTATAGCCCCGCTCAAACCACTGCCGCAAAAGCCCGGCCTGGTGCCAGTTGCGCCAAAAGGAGAGATCCCCCTGGCGGTGATCAAAGCTGTTCAGCCAGCCGCTCAGGAAATGGGGATCCCACCCCTGCGCCACTGCCGCCACCTGCGGATCCGACTCGATTTCCCAGAGGAAGCGACCGGGATCCTCGCCAATGCCCACCTGCCAGCGGGCCAGCAGCTCTGACAAGTTCATGCTTCCCGTCTCGGCATTTTCCGGGCTGCGACTCCCCTGCTGACTCAAAAACTCCTGGCCACAGCCGGCAACCCCATAGGCAGCCAGCAGCGCTCCGCCCGCTTGCAGCACCTGTCGCCGCTGCCAGGATCGTCTCCTTTTCATCTCCTCTCCTCCTGCGGTTCCTCTTGGTGTTGGCGAGCCCACAGCCGCACTTGGGGGGAGCTATAAACCTCCCTGAAGCCCGGCAGCCCCTCAAAATTGAGCTCAGGCCAAAATTGCAGGATGCGATCGGCGCTCTGCAAGGGATCCGCCAGCCCCGCTACCAAGAGGTAGTCCACCCTTTCCTGGGGATGCTGAAGGGCCAGGGCAAACTCGTACTGGTGAGGAGTAAGGAAAGAGCGGGGATCCCTTGCCCAAAAGATAGCCTCAAAGTGGATGTCGTCGTCCACCAGCACTTTTTGTCCGGGCAACAGGTGGCGATAGAGATACTGCCCAACCTGGCGCTTTTCCTGCCGCAGCCTCCGCCAGTCTTCTAGGGCTTGCCCAGCAGAGGTTACTTCATACAGGTTTTGGGCAGCTTCCAACTCGCCACTAAGGGGCACTACCCCTGCCACCAGCCGCTCCCAGAGATCCCGCTCCTCGGCCACCAGGGGCATGAAGAAACCCGGCTCTTGGCTCACCCCATAACCGGCAGTGAGGCAGTTCAACCCCAAGAGGGCAGTGATCAACAGGCGCTTAGCCCAGCCGGGGCCGGCTCCGCGACACAAGTAGGCGCCCATCAGCAAAGGCAGCGGCACCCAGAAAAGGCCAAAGCGGCTCAGCTCCCGCAAAAACAGCCCCTGCCCTAGAGAAGCCAGCAGGATGACCAGCGGCATCCCCCAGACCAGAGCCCATACCCAGCGACCCGGGCCTCGGCCCAGCAGGGATCCCAGCCCCAACAGCAGATAGGCAGGGGCCAGCACCGCCAGCCATTTCCCAGCCTCCAGCACCCCCCGCCAGCCACCCGCCTGCTGCAAGTCTTCCCGCAATTGCGGCAGCCGCAGACCGCTGCCCACCTGGTAGGTGAAAGCCCAGGGATCCCCTACCGACAGCCAATTCACATACAGCCAGCTCAGGATCAAGGCTAGGCTGACAAAGCCGGCCACCAACAGCGAGGCCCAGCGAAACCCCCAGACTTCTCGGCGAAAGGCCACCAGCAGCAGCATCCCCGCCCAGGGCAGCAGCCATCCGCTTTCCCAGCGCAGCACCATCAGGGGCCCCAGCGCCAGCCCAACGAGCAGCAGCCTCAGGGTAATAGGCAGCTCATCCCCTGCCGCCACTGACTTCCCCGCTGCTCGTTTCTCGTCAGCCAGGGGAAACAACAAGGCCATGTTTACCCCCAGCAAAAGCGAGGTGGCCGTCCAAGCGGGGCTGCGCAGCAGCATCAAGATCAAAGTCGGCTGCACCACCATCAACAAACCCCACAGCCAGCACCATCCCACCTCCACCGGCAAACGGCGTAACTGCCGCCACACCCAGCCCAGCAGCAAAGAGCCCAAGATGGTCTGCAGCAACAGCGGGGATCGTCCCAGAATGGCCGTAGCCAGCACCAGCAAGGGAGGAAAGGTGGTGCCCACAATGGGCAGGCGCGGATCCGGCCCCAAAACCGCCACGGATCCCTTATAGCCAAGAAACTGCATCTCCAAGCTCACCCAGCTCCAGCCTTCCTTCAAACCCCACAGAAGGCTAGCCAGCAGCAGAAACAGGATCCCGGTAGACCCGAAGAGCCGCAAGAAAGCCCTGAGCCTGTTGAGAAACATGGGTTACTTCAGTAGCTTCAAGAATTTAGAATTAATTGGAGATTAATTGGAGGGTAACTGGTTAAATCGCCAATCGAGCCTCAAGAGCTATTTAGTGTTAATGAGAACATGTCTCAAGTAGGGCGTGGGGATGGGCTGACGTGTCTAGGCACTGGACACAGGGCTAGATTAGCATTCCCTGGCCTGAGAGACTTTATCTACGAGTTTTGGCGTAGGCCAATTCAGCCATATTGTCGATGAGGTGTTCTCGGATTCTGAGAGAGGATGGGGACGACTTTGCAAGGACATGATCTTATGTTGCAGGCTGTGCGGGACGTGAATGATGCAGCAGTTCCAGCGCTTGAGCTGGTACCCTCTCAAGCAGAGACCCGTCCCTGGGGATCCTTCTGGGTTTTGGATGAAGGCCCGATGTACAAGATCAAGCGCATCGAGGTGAAGCCTGGCCATCGGCTCAGCCTGCAGATGCACTACCACCGCAGCGAGCACTGGATCGTGGTCAGGGGCACAGCGAAAGTGACCCGTGGAGAAGAGGTGATGCTGCTGAGCTCCAACGAGTCCACTTACATTCCCCCCTGCACCAAGCACCGCCTGGAAAACCCCGGCACCCTTCCCTTGGTGTTGATCGAGGTGCAAAACGGGGAATATCTCGGGGAGGACGACATTGTGCGCTTTGAGGATGACTACGCCCGCCAGTAAAGGGATCCCCTGGGCATCCGAATCTACGGTTTGTGCGTAAAGACCCCCGAAAGCTTACAGATTTCTGCATGTCGGGCAAACTTGGGTCAGGTGGGCCAAGGGGCTTGCCTGCACTAGACAAGTGAGGGATAAGCAAGAGGGGGTCAAGGTGACGCAGAAGGCAAGGCAGTGGGCTTTGTGGGTTGCCGGTTTGCTTTGGTGTTGCGGGCCAACGGCTGCCCAGGCAGCGGAAGTCATTTCTCTGCAAAGGCTGGGCTACGACCGCTCGGTGCTGCTGCAAGGAGCTAACCCGCGTCTAGATATCGGGATCCCTGCCCCCCTGAACGGTGTTGACCCTGAGGCCAGCTTTGTGCAGTTGCGCCTGGATCCCTCGCCGGTGTTGAAACCTACGTCCACGGTGCGGGTGCTGATCAATGACGAGCTGGCGGGTATCTTCCTGGTGCAAGATCTGCGGCAGGAGCCGGTGGTGCGAGTGCCCATCCCCAGCTTGGCCGCTGGCGAGCGCTTTATCACCTTGTCGGTGCAGCCTTTCCTGAGCATTACCGACGACATCTGTGCCGACTTGAATACCGGCAACCTGCTGCTGACGGTGGGGCGGGATAGTTTCTTTGAGCTGGCGCCCCTCGTTCCTGATGCCACGGTGGCCGGTTTTCTGGGCCGGCTGTATCCTCAGGTTACTTTGGTAGTGCCGGCCAATCCTTCCTCTGAGACGGCGGAAGCAGCTCTGTGGCTGTACAGCCTCCTTTCTCACCTGTTTCCGCAAACGCCCATCCTGTGGAGCAACCGTCCGAAGCAGGGGGCACAGGTGATCTTAGAGCCGGCCAATTTCACCCCCCACTTGCAGCATCAAATTACCCCAGAGGGATCCCGACTGCGAGTGGCCGCCCGCCGGGAAGCTATTCTTGCTCTCTATGAAGAATGGAAGCGGGCGGGGCTGGTCAGCCGCGGCATCCAGGTGACAAGGGTGGCGGATCTGGAGAGAGCGCTCAGGGCCAACCGCCTCAGCCTGCGAGAGCTGGGGATCGTGGATCCCATGTTGCGGGGGTTTGGCAGCCAGTCTTTGGTCTTCAACTTCAGCCTGTCCCAATTAGGGGGACGACCGCGGGATCTGGCGGCGCAACTGGATGTGATCATGAACCCGGTCGATGGCCGAGTGGGGGATCGCCTCACCAGCTACGTGTTCTTGAATGGCGTTCTGTTGCGCACCTACAACCTAACGGGCCGCACCCAGCTCAACGAGACCATCCCCCTCCCCACCCGCCTGCTGCGCCGCTTCAACCAACTGGAGCTGCGCTTTGATTACGGGGCCAGCCCCGGTAATTGCCAGGGATCCCTGACCCCGCTGACTTTGCAAGTGCGTTCCGATAGCTCTGGCCTTCTCTGGAGCGGCTACCAAGCCCCTAGCGGCGAGCTGCAGGAGATCCCGGCGGTGCTGCAGGGATCCGGACGGGTTGGGCTGGGGGATCCCCAACTGCTGCCGGCTGCCGCCTACCTGGTCGGTGCCCTCAGCCGGCTGGCTGCCCGACCCCTGCTGCCCACCCTTGAGGTTTTGCCCAAAGAGGAAGCCAACCTGGAGACGGGGAACTTTGCCTGGCAGGTGATCGTGGCTGGGCCAGATCAGGTGGAGCTTAATAGCCCCATCCGGCTGGGATCCCAGTTTGAAATCATCAATCCCCTCAACCAGCAGGTGGCCTTGGCCGCTCAGCCTCAAGAAAACCTCGGCCTTTTGCAGTACTTTCTCCTGAAAGGTAAGCCGAACCTTTGGCTTTCCTGGTGGGGATCTGACCCGGCTTTGGCAGAGCGCCTCAGCCGCGGCCTTGCCGATCCGCGCACCCGCCTGGCCAACCAGCTACAGGGAAACGTGCTCACCGCCTATGCCGCTGCCCCCGATCTCACCCAAGTGCAAAGCTGGGATCTCACGCCGGCAGGCTATCGAGTGCGCTACCCCGGTCGCTTCAGTTGGCAGCTTTTGTTGTGGCAATACCGCTATTGGTTAGTGCTGCTGCTGGCCCTTTTGCTGGCAGTAGGAGCCTGGAATACCTACCAACGCTTGGCCCGCCGCCCTGAGTCGCCCACCCTTTCCTAGGGGGGTTGGCAGAGGACTTCCGGTTAAACCAGACTTGAGTCAAGCAAGGACTCCGTCCCACTTGCGCGAATAGGGTTTCCAGCCACGCTCCATGCTCCAGTCCCTCAAATCCTCGCTTTTGCGCACGGGCTACCTTACCCGGCAGCAATTGGCTGAGGCTGAGGAGTATCGCGAAGCAGCTAGTTGCTCCTTGCCTAGGGCTCTTTGGAGCTTGCGAGTCATGCACCCGGGCAAGTTTGTCAACTTGTGTCGCCAGATTCTGGACCGGCCTAGGCTGAGAGACTGGCTGCTCAAGCACTCCCTAGATCCAGAGCTGCCTTGGCTGATTGAGCCTATTGATTTGGTGCCGGTGCGCTTTTTGCCCTGTGGCTGGCTCGACCCGCAAACTGTTGTGGTGGCCACAGAAGAGCCGGGCTTCCCCGCCATTTGGCAGTCTGTGAAACACCTGTGCCCGGAAGCAGAAAAACTCTGGGAGATCCCAGCCACTGAAAAGCAGATCCTGACGGTCATCCTTGAGCGCAAGCTGGCCGCCGAGCTGCTGGGCAGCCGTCTTACCTTAGAGCAGTGGCAGCAGGCTTTGGAGATCCGCCGCCGCACCGGCTCCAGCCTGGGGCAGGTGCTGACCCGGCTGAGCTACCTCTCCACCCCCGAGTATCTCAGCATCCTAGCCCATTTGCTGGGCTACCCCGCTGTCTCAGAACTAATGGGGACAGGGCTGCTCCACCGCGACGAGAGCCTGAGCCGGCAGTTTGATCCCGAGGTGATGATGCGCCACCTCTTCTACCCCTTGAGCTGGACGGATGAGCACACCCTTACAGTGATGGTCAATGACCCCCTGGACTGGGCGGTGGATGAGCTGCTCTACAGCTGGCGGCCAGGCTTGCGGATTGAAAAGGTGCTGGGCACCGAGCAGGATATCACGCAACTGCTCAGCCAAGACCAGGGATCCCGCTTCAGCCAAGAGGCGGTGTACAAGCTCATGGCCCGCCTGCCGGAGGAATCGGCCTCGCGGGTGTTTACTCCTTCTCAGATTGCAGTGGGCTACGGCCTGCTGCTGCTATTTCTATTGGGGTTGGCCACTGCTCCCTGGACGACTCTGACCATTTTGGTGCTGCTGATCAATCTTTTTTACGTCGCTTCGATCCTGTTCAAACTGCTGCTCAGCCTAGTGGGATCCGCCGATCGCTTCCACCAGATTACCGATGAGGAAGTAGCCGCTTTGGATGATCGCGACTTGCCTATCTATACCATCCTGGTGCCGGTCTACAAAGAACCGGAAGTAATGCCGATTTTGATCAAGTCTCTCTCCAAGCTGGATTACCCCCATGAGCGCTTAGATGTGCTCATCTTGCTAGAAGAAAACGACCGCGCCACCATTGAGGCGGCCCGGGCTGCCAAGCCCCCCCGCTACGTGCGCCTGCTCATCGTGCCAGATAGCAAGCCCAAGACCAAACCCAAAGCCTGCAACTACGGCCTGGCCTTTGCCCGTGGCGAATACCTCACCATCTACGACGCTGAAGACATTCCGGATCCAGACCAACTCAAAAAAGCAGTCATTGCCTTCCGAAAAGGGGATCCCAGCTTGGTCTGCGTCCAGGCCGCCCTCAACTATTTCAACCGCAACGAGAACTTCCTCACCCGCATGTTTACCTTGGAGTATTCCTATTGGTTCGACTATCTGCTGCCGGGTTTGGAAACTCTCAGAATGCCCATCCCCCTGGGTGGCACCAGCAACCACTTTCGCACTGACCGCCTGCGGGAGCTGCAGGGATGGGATCCCTTTAACGTCACCGAAGACGCAGATCTAGGCATCCGCGCCAGCCAGCACGGCTATACGGTGGGGGTGATCAACTCCACCACTTATGAAGAGGCCAACTGCGCTGTTAAAAACTGGATCCGGCAGCGCTCCCGCTGGATCAAGGGCTACATGCAAACTTGGCTGGTGCACAACCGCAACCCCCTGCGCTCGTTGCGCAAGCTGGGCCTGAAGAACTGGCTGTCTTACCAGTTTTTTATTGGCGGCAGCTTCTTTACCTTTCTCACCAGCCCCATCATGTGGCTGCTGTTTATTTACTGGCTGCTCACCCGCGCCCATTGGCTGCAAAACCTATTTCCCAGTTGGCTGGTTTATCTGGGCTTGTTTAACCTCCTGGTGGGCAATGCCATTGGGATTTACCTCAACTTGGTGGCCGTTTTCCGGCGAGGGTACTACGATCTGGCCTTCTATGCCCTGCTCAACCCCATCTACTGGCAACTGCACTCTATGGCAGCTTACATGGCCCTGTGGCAGCTCTTTACCAAGCCCTTCTACTGGGAAAAGACCATCCACGGCCTGAGCAAGTTTACCCACGCCAAAGTCCAGGAAGCTGCTCACAAAGCAGCCTAGGCTACGGACTGAGTTCCTAAGCAGTAGCAGCGAAGTGAGGACAGCCAGCACCCTTCTAGAAGCTGTAGTCCGAGTCTACGATCACAGCACAACCACTGGGGTGGAGACAGCTAGCCATGATCACCTTGACAGAAAAGTTGCCCTCGTAGGGCGCCTGCACGATGGGGAAATCGTCCAACAGTTCGTCTGCAGCCACCACCTGACCGCTGGCATCGTAAAGCACCAGATCCACATCGAAGCAATCCTGGTCGCACTGCGCCCAGATGTTTTCACCTCGGTAGAAATAGCCTGTAACTACGGTCGATTGTCCATTAAGAAGCCACAAACTACGGCTCTGAGCCCAGGCGGCAGCGCCCCCGATAACTGTGGCCGCTCCTATTAAGCTTGCCACCAACCAGCCCCGCACCGAAGCCATAAGACTGCCCTCCTACTGAAAAACGGAGATAGATTTTCTACAGGGATCCACCTCAACGCCCACACTCTAGCACCCGGATCCGTCTTTCCCGAATGATCCAGATCACGTTAAGGATCCCACGTTAAAAATCGCGAAAAAGGGATACAAAAAAGGGATCCCAACCGAAGCAGGGATCCCTTAATTCTGATTGACAATCCGGCGCAGCTGGCTCATCGGTTGAGCCGACTTCTTTATTGTGGTTTTATTGTGGCAAGCTCAGTTCCCCGCGTCGCCCCAAGGGATCCGTCAAGACATTGCCGGCGGGGCCTTTGATTTGAATGGTGCAGCGGCTGCCGGACACTTCAATAACGTTGTAGTTGGGCACCGCCAGCTCCAAAAAGCGCAGGTTGCCTGTGGTTACCCCTGGGATCCCGCTCACTTGCGGATTGGTCGGGTTCACCGGTGCCAAAAAGCCGTTCACAATTAGGAAAGGGAGGCTCGTTGGCACAACTGATGTGTAAGAAGCGAATGGGTCGTCCATCCCCAGGAGCTGGCAGGGTGCGAAACTGGCCTACAGGGCTGGTAAACCCCTCGCTGACAAACCGGTAGAAGTAGCGCTGCGCTGGCCTCAAGCCGGTGACGACGGCACGAGCAATGTAGTCGCCTGGCTCAGTGCGGTAGTTGCGGCCCGCCACACGGCGAGCAGTAAGCGAAACTTGTTGCGAAATGGGGTTGAACTCGGAATTCTCAGCCACCTGCAACGTCACCGCAACCGTGTCTGTTGCACTGGCCGGGATCACCCGCGTGGAAAGCACCGCCCCTTCCGAGGTGGGATCCCCGGCAAATACCCCTTGAGGGAACCCGGGCTCTCCCAGGGGGGGAATGGAGGAACTGGAGGTGCCCCCACAGGCAGCCAGGGCAGCTGCCCCACCTCCAAACATCAGCAACTGCAGGAAAAAGCGACGGGAACTCAGGGAACTCATAGGGCCCACCTCAGGGACGCAGGCAAATGTAAAGGGATCCGCAACAAAGGCCAATCGCCTTTTTAGTCAAGCACTTTTGCCCCCAAGCTGAGGTTGTGGGCAGGTGAAGGCTGGGTTAGGGTTGGTTTAACGGCTCTGACCCCTGCGCCCAGGTTCCCCACGGCCTTTTCACAGAGCTTGCTGAGAAGGCTAAAATTTCATTACAGTTTTTCCTGCTTTTGCCCCATTTTTGCGGTTTTGCGTTCCTTAGACTTCTTTTGACCCTGCCGAAGGAGGGATCGTTGTGGCTACAGAGACCCTGGTCAAGCCTTCTGTAACCCCAAAGCACATGCCCATGTACCGGGTGTTGCTGCACAACGACGATGTCAACACCATGGAGTACGTGGTGCAGGTGCTGGTGAAGGTGATCCCGGCGATGATGCCGCCGCAAGCCACTGAGATCATGCTAGAGGCCCACAACAACGGTGTTGCTGTGGTGATCGTGGTGCCGCGGGAGCACGCGGAGTTTTACTGCGAACAGTTGCGTCAGCACGGCCTCACCAGCTCCATTGAGCCGGAACGCTAAGCAGGAGCGGTTGGGGTGGGCCTGCTGATTGCAAAACTCAAGGCTTTGCCCTTGCCGCTGCGGCTGTTGCTGTTTTTGGGGATCCCCCTCCTAGCCTGGCTGCCGTTGCTCGGGCTGGGGAGTTGGCTTCTTCCTGAACGACGGGAGTACCTGTGGCTGCTCCTGTATGCCCTGCTGCTAGCCTGGCTATGGGTGTGGGGATCCGGGTTTGCCGCCTATGGACTGGATGGCAGTTGGCCTTGCCGAGGCGGGATCCTGTGGGGCCTGGGGATCGGGGTCGGGGGGCTTTTCTTGCTTTTGGGCCTGGAGGGATCCCTGGGTTGGCTGAGTTGGAGGGCGGTAGGAGGGGGATCCCTGCTGGTCTATGGGTTGCTGGGGTTGCTTTTGGGCTTGGGGGTGGCGCTGGCGGAGGAGCTGTTTTTTCGCGGCTGGCTGCTGCAGGAGATGCTGCTGGACTACGGTTGCAGCACTGCGGTGTGGGGATCCAGCTTCCTGTTTGCTATGGCCCATTTCCTGAAGCCTTTGCCTGAGATTCTCGCCACCTGGCCGCAATTTCCCGGACTGTGGCTGATGGGGCTGCTGCTGGTGCAGGCGAGGGTCTGGAACCAAAACAAGCTGGGCCTTAGCCTAGGGCTGCACGCGGGTTGGGTATGGGGCATGGCCTGGGTCAACAACTTGGCCTGGATAGACTACACCGGCAGGGCGCCAGCGTGGCTAACGGGGATTGGTGGCAACCCCTTGGCGGGCCTGATGGGCTTGCTGTTCCTGGGAGGGACTTTCGCATTTCTCAACGGCCTGGCTCAAGCTGGCTGGCTACCGGCAGACCTGGAAAAGCGTTGATTGAGCTGATCGATAAAGAATAACCTACTCTCCCCAAGGCCCTTCCTCGTAGTAGGCGGTCACCTGCTCCTTGGGCGGCTGGGTAAGCAAGCTTACGCCAATTAACACCCCACTGCCGATCACCACTGCCGGGATTACGGGTAACCAGCCTCCTGTCCAAGCCCGCGGCAACAGGCCCGCTAGCCACCCTAGGGTAAGGCCGCTGGAGACGAGGGCCCCGGCTACTGCCCCGGCGCGGGTAGCCCGCTTCCAGTACAGGCCGGCAATTAAGACAGGGAACAGCATGGCGTTGCCCTGAAAGCTCCAGGTGGCAATCTCCACAATCAGCCCCGGCGGGTTAAGAGCAATCACAAAGGAAGCTAGGCCGATCCCCAGCACCACCCAGCGGCCTAGCAACTCTTCTTGGTGGGGGGAAAGCTGGCGTCTAAAGAGGGTCACTACCAGATCCCGCGTTACCAACGAGCTGGCCGTAAGGAGCTGTGAGTCTGCCGTGGACATGAGGGCGGCCAGAGCTGCTGTAATCACCACCGCTGCCACACCGCCGGGCAGAGTTTGCAACATCAGGGGCATGATCTGGTCCGCTTTCTCCAGGCCGGGAAAAGCCAGGCGGCCCCAAACCCCAAGAAGAGCTGCCGGGAAAAAGACCAGCAGAATCAGCAGCGGCCAGACTACCATCAGGGTCTTGAAGGGATGAGCACTCCTGGCCATGTAAAAGCGCTGGAAAAATTGTGGGAAAAGGGGAGTGGCCATGAAAAACAGCAGTTGATTGCCGAGTAACCCTTGCCAGCTCCAGCGTCCTTGGGGGCCGGGCAAGCTCAGCCAGGGATCCAGTTCGCTACCCGCTTCTCTCCCTAGGGAGAAAGCCACTGCAACAAAGGCCACCCCCATCCCCAGAATCAAGATGATCCCCTGCACCACGTCCGTCCAGACCACCGCCTGGGATCCGCCAAAGAGCACATACCCCAAGATCACCAGCGCCACCACCACCGCCAAGGGCCAGTAGGGGATCCCCTCCCCCAAGACAGCCGCTAGGGTTCGGGCCCCGCCAATGATCTGGATGCTGATGTAGGGGGCTGTAAACACCAAAGCGCTCAGGCAATACAACAACGCCAACAGGGGGCTTTGAAAACGATGGCCGAAGAACTCCGAAGGGGTGATGAAGCCAAAGTGTTGGGCTGCTAGCCATACCCGGTAGCCCACCCACAAAAACAGCCCCGAAATGAGGGCGGTGGTCACCCCCACCCCCAGGAAGATCCCTAGGCCGTGGGTATAGGCATCTGCCGGCACCCCAATGAAGGTAAAGGCGCTGAGCAAGGTGGCCAGCGTCGTCAAAGTTAGAGCCAGGGATCCCAACCCCCGCCCTGCCAAAAAATAGCTCACCGGATCCCGGCCGCTGTGGCGATAGCTCCAGAAGCCAATGGCCGCCAGCAGCAGCAAGTATGCCCCCACCACACCCAGACTCAAAACCGTGTTACTCATCTCCGCCTCTCGGCCAGCAAACGCGCACAATGTAGAAGTTAAGAGGTACCAACAGCAGGACAGCCAATCCCGCCAGCCAATGCCAGGCCGGGATCCCCAAAAACTGGGGCTGGGCCGAGCGGGATCCCACCCAGGTCAACAGCCACAGCAGGGGATAGGCCCCCCACACCCAAGCTTGGCGCATCCGCCCAAACCGCAGCTGCCTTGATCCTTGAAGGTTACCGGCGGGATCCAACCCTGACATCTACCCATCTCCTGCTTTTTTGCCAAGCGTTCCTTTTGCCAATCATTTAAGATACAGCCACTACTGCGCAGAGCTAAATTGTCTTTTCCCCTTTCCCCTTCAGATCCTGTTGGCAAGAGGGAGCCTTCCCGTGGGCCAGGCCATGAAGAACGGGAGCGGCCCTACTGGCTAGCTTGGGCCCGCATCAAAGGGATTGGCCCCCACCGGCTCAAGCGGCTGGCGGAGTTTTTTGGATCCCTGGAGCGGGCTTGGCAAGCGGATGCCCCGGCCCTGCGGCAGGTGGAAGGCATTGGCCCCACCCTGGCCCAGGCTATTGTCTCTGCCCGTCCTGGCCTTGATCCCGAGCAGATCCTGGAGGAAACCCTCAAAGCGGGGATCCCCTTTCTCACGCCTGCAGATCCGGACTATCCGCTGCTGCTGTGGGAGGTGCCAGATCCCCCGCCCATTCTCTATGCCCTAGGAGAATGTCCCAATTGGCAACAGCCGGCTATTGCCATCGTCGGCACCCGCGCCCCTACGGCCTACGGTCGACAGTGGACCCAGAAAGTCAGCGCTGCCCTGGCGGAAGCTGGCTGTGTGGTGGTCTCGGGGCTGGCAACGGGGATCGACGGCATTGCCCACCAGGCCTGTCTGGATGCCAGCGGCAAGACGGTGGCCGTGGTGGGAACGGGGGTGGACAAAGTTTACCCAGCTCACCATCAAGCTCTCTACCGGCGCATCCTGGCCCAAGGGGCCATCCTCAGCGAATATCCCCCCGGCACGCCACCGGCCAAGGAGCATTTTCCCCAGCGCAACCGCATCATTGCCGGCCTCTGCCGCGCCACTTTGGTGATGGAAGCTCCTGAGACCTCTGGAGCGCTGATCACTGCTCACCTGGCCAACCACTACGGTCGGGAAGTGTATGCGTTGCCGGGGAATATCGACACGGCGGCGGCCCGTGGCTGTCTCCACCTCATCCGCAGTGGCGCCGGCATGATCCTGGGGATCGAGGAGCTGTTGAAAGACTTGGGCCTCCTCCAGGGATCCCCTGTGCTAAAGCAGCCCTCGTCCACTGGCCCCAGCGATCCCCAACAGCAACTGCTCTGGCAGCTGCTAGGGGAGGGCATCCTCAGCCTCGATGCCCTGGCCCAGGCTAGCCAGATGGATATTGCCACCCTTTCCAGTACCCTGCTGCTTATGGAATTGGAAGGCTGGCTGGTACAACTGCCGGGGATGCGCTACCAGCGGGCTCGCTGAGGCTGGATCCCTGCACTGCTTCTCCGATAGGAGCACGGCAAGCGGGATCCTCGTGGCGGGGGTTGTTCACATAGGTGCTGACCGGATAAGCCGCCATGGCTTCTGCTGGGTAGGGGCGGAGCAAGGGCAAAAGCAGCTTGGGATCCTGCACCTGGGGATCCAGCCAGAGGTCGTAGTCGTTTTCCGTCAAAATCACGGGCATCCGCTCGTGAAAAAGCTGCATCAGACGGTTGGCGGCAGTGTTGAGGATGGCACAGGTTTCCACCTGATACATTCACGCTGAACTCTCCTGAACATGGTTCAGGAAAGAAGCGATCGCATCCTGCCTATCTCTGAGCAGGAAGGCGGTATCCCGCAA